>JBGTEH010000308.1:0-3814 GCA_041747915.1 Ilumatobacteraceae bacterium | reverse complement strand
CCACGTGCGATCTCGCCGACGGCCCGCCGAACCCGACCGCCACCGTGGCTGCCGCTCCCGGTATCCGTGACGCTCTCGTCGCCACGATCAACCGGATCGACGCCCGCCGCTGAGTCGCGCCGCACCCAATTGCGATGGTGGTCGTCGATCGGGCGCCGGATGCGCCATCATGGGGGCTGTGGGTACACGCATCCTGGCCGTCGAAGACGACGAACGCATCCGTTCGGCGGTCAAGCTCGCCCTCGAGGACGAGGGCTGGATCGTCGACGAGGCCGAGAGTGGCGAGCAGGCGATCGAGATGTTCCAGCGTTCCAACCCCGACGTCGTGCTCATCGACATCATGCTGCCGGGCATCGACGGATTCGAACTGTGCCGCACGCTGCGGCGCACGAGCGACGTGCCCGTCGTGATGGTGACGGCGCGCAACGACACCCACGACGTGGTCGCCGGTCTCGAAGCGGGTGCCGACGACTACCTCACCAAGCCGTTCGCCCCGAAGGAGCTGTCGGCCCGTATCCGCGCCTTGCTGCGCCGGATCCGTCCGAGCATCCACGGTCACTCGCGGCTGAGTTTCGGCGACCTGGAGCTGATCCCCGACGAGGGCAAGGTGCTGCGCGAGGGCGTCGAGGTGCACCTCACCAAGACCGAGTTCCGCCTGCTCTGCGAACTCGCCGAGAGCCCCGGCAAAGTGCTCAGCCGAGAGGCGCTGCTCGACAAGGTGTGGGGATACGACTACTTCGGTGACGGCCGTCTCGTCGACGTGCACGTTCGGCGACTGCGCACCAAGGTCGAGGCCGATCCGGCCAATCCGCGCCACGTCGTCACCGTTCGCGGGCTCGGGTACCGGCTCCAGACGTGAACGAGGGCGGCTGGATCCGTCGCCTGGTCAACCGTTCCCGGCCCGCCGCGCTGGGGCTGCGCCGACGAATCCTGTTGATCTTCACGCTCGGCTCGCTGTTGCTGTCGGTGTTCCTCGCCACGACCACCTATGGGCTCACCCGATCCAGCCTCGTGTCGGAGCGCGTCGACACGGCGATCTCGACATCGCAACGCAACGCCCAGGGGGTCGAGCGTGACCTGCGCACGCTGCCGACGAACGCCGATTCGGCCACGGCGTCACTCGAACGCATCGGCGTACAGGACTATCTGGTGTGGTACGGCGGTCGTTGGACCGGTGGCGCGGCGACCTTCCAAAACCCCGACCTCCCGCCGCCCCTGGCCACGCGGGTCATCGACGATGCGACGTCGGCGAGCCAGATCGTGGAGATCGACGACGAACTCAACGTGGTGGTCGGTTGGGACATCCCGCGCATCGGCGCCTACTTCGAGGCATTCAGCCTCGACGAGGCCAATTCGACCCTGTCGAGCGTCAGGTTGTCGCTGCTGCTGGCGGCAGCGATCACCACGGGGCTGGGGATTCTGCTCGGGATCTTTGCGGCCCGCCGTGCCGTGCGGCCGGTCGGCACCGCCGCTCAGGCCGCCTCGGCGATTGCAGGGGGCCGACTCGACACTCGGCTCGAATCGACCGACGACCCGGATCTGCGAGTGCTCACCGAGTCGTTCAACGACATGGCCGAGGCGCTCCAGCAACGAGTGGAGCGAGACGCGCGGTTCGCGTCCGATGTCAGCCACGAACTCCGGTCGCCGCTGATGACGCTGTCGGCGTCGGTCGAGGTGATGCAAGCGCGCCGCGACGAACTCCCCGAGCGCGCTCAGGCCGCCCTCGACCTCCTCGCCGGCGACGTCGTTCGATTCCAGGGCCTCGTCGAAGACCTTCTCGAAATTTCGCGATTCGACGCGGGAGCGATCCGTCTCCACTTGGAGGAACTACTGGTCGCCGAATTCGTGCGCCAGGCGATCGCGGTGAGTTCTGCGCCCGACACGCCGATCACCGTCGACCCGCGCGCCGAGGTCGTTCTGATTCGCGGCGACCGGCGGCGGCTGGCTCGAGTGATCGCCAACCTGATCGACAATGCCCGCGCCTACGGAGGCGGTGAGCCGACCGTGTCGATCACAGTGGTCGATCCCGACGGCGAGCCGGTCACGCACGTTCTGATCGCAGTGGAGGACAGCGGCCCCGGCGTGGCCGAGGAGGAACGAGACCTCGTGTTCGAACGATTCGCGCGTGGTGGAGGGGCCGGTCGACGTACCGGCAGTGAGGGTGCGGGACTCGGCTTGGCGCTCGTCGACGAACACGTTCGCATGCACGGTGGTCGCGTCTGGGTGGAGGACCGACTCGACGGCGAGACCGGGGCACGGTTCGTGATCGAGATGATGGCATCGGAGATCGACGAATGACACCGTCGCACCGCAGCCTCGTGGTCGTCGTGATGATGACCGTCTTCGGATCGGCCTGTGCGATCCAGACCGAGGCGACGCCGAACGACCTGCCGGCCGAGCGCAGCAACGTGTTCGGCGATCCGGCGACGGGCGACGAGGCCGCCGGCAACAATCTCGTCTACCTCCTCGTGCCCGCCGACACCGATCAACCCGAACGTCTGCGGTCGGTGCAGCGCGATGTGCTCTCGGAACCCACCGCCCTGCTCGAATCGTTGTTCGCCGGACCGAACGCCGAAGAGCGCGATGCGGGTCTCGACACCGCCATCCCCTCCGGGATCGAACTGTTGTCACCGCCACGCACCGTTGGCCAGGTGCTCACGATCGACGTCAACGACGTCTTCGATGCGCTCACCACCGACAGCCTGCAGTTGGCGGTTGCCCAGATCGTCAATACCGCCACCACGATCGCTGGCGTGCGTTCGGTTCAACTGCGCATCGACGGCGAGCCGAGGGTGTGGCCGTCGGGCAGTGGCGAGCTGACCGACCGTCCGCTCTTGGCCTACGACTACCCGGGTCTGGTGGAATCGAGCCAACCCGACTTCCCCGGCATCCCGTCACCGAACGCCTGACGGGTCGCACGCTCACGGTTGGAGCGGCCGCGGTTGGAACACCTGGCGCCCGCTGCCATGCTCTGGACCACGATGGGATGGGACAGCAGCCGACCGGTGCCATGGCAGCGTCTGATCCGCGAGTGGCTGATCTACGCCGCGATCATGTCGGCGGTCTTCGTGATCTTCTTCCGGGGCGACAACGTCATCGGGGCGATCGCCGGAGTCCTCATCTCGGGGCCGTTGTACCTGGCGTTCGGAGCCGTGATGGCGAAGTTCGGCTATCAGCGCCAACGGCTGAAGGATCGCAGCGCCACTGCTCGATCGGGTGACGACTCGTCGTCGCACTCCGAACCGAGCGGATCGTCGGACGCCTCGGTCCGTTCGAAGCCGGCGCCGACGAGCCGGACCACCGGCAGCGTCCGTCCCAAGTCGACAACCAAACGCAAGCGCTGACCGCCTCCACTCCGCCCGCAGGCCGTTCCACCCCAACCGTTCCACCTCAACCGTTCTCGTGAACAATTCCACCTCTGCGAGGTGAAGGAGTTCACGGGAACCGAGGTCTGGGCTACATTCGCCGCCCGTGAGTGCGACATGCGTGATCGCCATCGATGCCGGGACCACCGGTGTTCGCAGCCGTGCCGTGTTCACCGACGAGCGACCGTCGTCGGGTTCGTACCGCGAGTTCACCCAGCACTATCCGCAGCCTGGTTGGGTCGAGCACGACGCCGTCGAGATCTGGGCTGCCGCTCGTGACACGCTCAACGAGGTCGTTGCCGATGTCGGCGCAGATTCCGTTGCGGCGATCGGCATCACGAACCAGCGCGAGACCGTCCTCGCATGGAATCGATCGAGCGGTGAGCCCTACGGCCACGCCATCGTGTGGCAGGACCGTCGGACAGCCCAGCGCTGTGACGAACTCACCG
>JBGTEH010000307.1:0-8137 GCA_041747915.1 Ilumatobacteraceae bacterium | reverse complement strand
GACCTTGACGATGTCGGGATCGAACGGATCGAAGTCGATCGGTTGGCCCGACGAAGCGGAGTCCTGATGGTCCTGTTCGCCCGACGACTTGTTCACGAATGCCACGACGAAACGCTACCGGCCCCATCGGGTGCCCGAGGGCGCACGCTCAGTCGCGGCCGCTACTTCTGGGTGCAACGGGGCCGACAACGCGGTCGAGGAACCGCTCCGTGCACTCGTACTCATCGCGCTGGATCGCTGGATCTCGGAACCCGTGGCCCTCGCCCTCGTACACCACCAATTCGACATCGCCGCCGTTGCGTCGGATGCGATCGGCGAGCACCGCGCTGTGCGCGACCGGTACGACCGGGTCATCGGAGCCGTGGAACATGATCATCGGCACGTTGATCTGGTCGGCCCGGTTGATCGGCGACGAGGAGGCCATCAGCTCGGCCACGCCGTGGTCGCCTTGCGGGCCGACGAGCGTGTCGGTGTAGTGCGCCTCGAACCGGTGCGTGGAGTCAGCGAGCGCAGCGATGTCGCTGACCGGGTACGACGCCACAGCCGCAGCGACCAGAGCACCGTGGTCGGCGAGCAGACCCAACACGGTGAGGCCACCCGAGGAGCCGCCGATCGCCACTGTGGTCGCCGGTGTCGCCCAACCTTGCGCGTGGCAGTGGCGGATCAGCGCCGCAGTGTCGTCGACATCGAGCCAACCCCAGCGACCGTTGAGGGCTCGCTGGTAGGCGCGTCCGTGGCCCGTCGTTCCTCGCGGATCGACCACGAGAACATCCCATCCGCGGCTCTGCCAATACGCCACCCTGGGTCGAAAGTCGGCCGACCACTGATCCGTCGGCCCACCGTGGACCCAACAAAGCAACCGACCGAGCCCGGCCGGATAGTGGCGGGCGTGGAGCACCGCGTCAGCGGCCCGGACCGTCACAGCCTCGGGGGAGGCGAGAGCAACGGAAGTCCAGGCGTGGGGTCCGCTCCTGGCGACGACGCGAGCACGCCATGGCGTCGCCAGGTCGATGACGACGATCTCCGGCGGTGACGTCGGAGCTGACCGAAGCGCGACCAACCGGTCGCCGACCACCGACAGCTGGCCGTACACACCCACGAAGTCTTCGGTCAGATCGCAGGCTTCACCGGCCGGATCGACGATCGACAACGTCGAGAATCCGAGCCGATTGCGCGCCACGATGCACCGACCGTCCGCGATGAACGCGTACGACCGTTGCCCGATGCCCCAGGTGGGACCGCCATGTTCGACGTCCTCCGTGAGCACTCCGCGTTCGCCGACGGACACATTCAGCCACCCGGAGCCGTCGTGTACGCACGTCGGGGTGCCGTCGGGAGCGAATCGCGGCTGCTGGACGGAGCCATCGGGAGGTCGCCACGCCGACAGCTCGGCGCGCGACAACGGATCTCGACAGTCGACTCGTTCGGCCGCGTCCCACGGCATCGCAGGTGGCGACCATCCCTGCCATGACACCATCGCGTCGTCGGGCGACAGCGCTGGATCGAAGCAAAAGGCGTGACGACCGTCGTCGAGGCGCCCGGTCCGTCCCGTCGCGAGTTCGGTGAACCAGATCTCCGCGTCGTCGAGCGCATAGACCACGAACGACCCGTCGGAGGAAACACCAGGTGACCGGGCGGTGCGGCCGTGGAACGTCAATTGTCCCAGCTCGGTGCCGCTCGCACGCCACAGCTCACCGTCGATCGCTGCGTACACGATGCCGATCGAGTCAGCCAGCCAGCAGAACGCCCCGCCACCGAAGCCGCGTGCAGGTGCTGGATCGGGACCGAATGTGAGCATCGTGGTCGGACCAAGGGGGTCGAGATCGACGACGCAGATCGTCGACGCGCCCCGCCACCGCTCGACGAACGCCACCCTCCCGCCGTCCGGCGAGAGCTTCGGTTCGGTCAGGTCCCGACCCGACAGCACCAGCTCGAGCGGGATCGGAGCAGCTGCATGCACGGCCCTCGACTGTAGGGCCGGCGGTGCGAATTGGTGGAGGGCAGCGCCGCGCCACCCCAGACGCTTCCGGGATCCAGCGTTCAGCGGGTTACGTTGAACCCATGACAACGTCGTCACGTCAACAGCCCGATCGCAACCTCGCCATGGAGCTGGTCCGGGCCACCGAGTCGGCGTGCCTCGCAGCCGCACGCTGGGTCGGACGGGGCGACAAGAACCAAGCCGACCACGCCGCAGTGGAAGCGATGCGACTGTCGCTGTCGACGGTGTCGATGGACGGCATCGTCGTGATCGGTGAAGGGGAGAAGGACGACGCTCCGATGCTCTACAACGGCGAGCGCGTCGGCGACGGCAGCGCTCCGGAGGTCGATGTCGCCGTTGATCCGATCGACGGCACCACCCTCACTGCGCAGGGCAAGACGAACGCGCTCTCGGTGATCGCAGTCGCCGATCGCGGCTCGATGCTCGACCCCGGCCCGTCGTTCTACATGGAGAAGATCGCGGTCGGCCCGAGTGCCGTCGGCTCGATCGACATCACCGCCACCGCCACCCAGAATCTGCGGTGGATTGCGAAGGCCAAGGGCGAAGAAGTGCGCGACCTGACCGTGGTGATCCTCGATCGGCCGCGCCATGCCGACCTGATCGGCGAGATCAGGGCGAGTGGTTGCCGTATTCGCCTGATCACCGACGGCGACGTCTACGGCTCGGTCGCAGCGTGCTGGCCCGACGCCGGCGTGGATGCACTCTTCGGCATCGGCGGCACACCGGAGGGCGTCGTCTCAGCCGCCGCGATGAAGGCGATGGGCGGCGAGATCCAGGCCCGCTTCCTGCCGCAGAGCGACACCGAGCGTGACGCCATGATCGACGCCGGCTTCGATCTCGATCGGGTGTTCGATCAGGACGACCTCATCCAGAGTGACAACTGCTTCTTCGCGGCGACCGGCCTGACCGACGGGGCCCTGCTGCGCGGCGTGCGCTTCGACGCGACCGGCGCTCGCACGCAGAGCCTCGTGATGCGATCGCGCAGCGGCACGGTACGCCTGATCGACGCCCACCACCGCTTCGCCAAACTCCGCGAGTTCTCCGCCATCGACTACTGATGTAACGCTGGTGTCAGACACCAGCGTTACATCGTTGAACGGCATTCAGCGGAACTCGACGGTGACGTGCGAGTTGATCCCGTCGTCGTGTACACCGATGCCGACCGACGTCCACGAAGAGCCGACCATGTTGGCGAGATGCGGCGGACTCGCCACGAATGCATCGAAGAGCCGACGCGCGACCGCCTCGGACGCCGTGGATCCATTCGACCATCCGATGTTCTCGGAGTATGGGCCGCCGCTGTGTCTGAAGCCCGACTGTGCCATCGTGAGCGACCAGTTCCGAGCGAACGCCGTCAGAGTCGCGTCGGACGTCACCGCGGCCAGGCCGCGCGACGCACGAAGCTCGTTCACCAGGATCATCATCGCGTCCTCTGCGCTGACCGATGGCGACGATCGGCGCGTGTCGAGCAACCGCCCGGGCTGCAATGCCCCAAAGCCCGACGACTTCGCGAAATAGCCGCTCACATCCACCAACAGATGCGTCGGCGACTCGTTGTAGATACACACCGAACCATCAGCACCCACCTTCGACGTCACCGAATTCGCAACCGTCGTCCCCGGCCCGAAATTGATGTTCGACGTCTCCGGACGCGCCGTCCCACACGGAAACACCGTCGCGAAACCCGCACCCAAACTCTGCGTAGCGGTCACATTCAACGTCACCGCCGACACACCAGCAGGCACCCCCGCCCGATTCGCCACCGGCACCACCGTGGTCGTGCCGCTGGGACGAATGCCGATCTCGGCACCGACGCCATCGATGGTTCCTCCGGCGCGAGCGTGCAGGGGTACGAGCGTGCCGGCGAGAACGAAGACGAGTATGCCGATGAGCAATCGGGCGAGCGGTGGAGGGGTCGTCACGTGAGATAGGGGCCTTTCAATGAGTTGTCATCTGGGCGTGGGGTCCACGCGCACAGCCGCCGCTCGGTGAGGCTACAACCCTCATCGTCACCAAGTCGTAACAATCGTCATGTTTTCGCAACGGAAATGGTCAGGCCTTCACCAACGCTTCGGCGCCTCGCGAATGAGGTCTGACCTCAATCGTCACACCCAATAGCGATGCCCGATCGTGGGTCAGGCGGTGAAGGTGGTCCCAGTGGCGCGGAGGCGGGCTCGAGCGCGGTCACGGCCGGCGGTGGCGACCTCGATCATCGTGTCGTCGATGTGCTGATCGCGCAGCATCAGCTGGTGACGTTCGAGAGCTTCCTTGGCGCGCTCGACGTCGATCTGCTCGGCCAACTCTGCGGTGTCCGACAGGATCGAGATCTTGGTCGGCGAACCACTGACCTCGACGAAACCGCGATGGATCGCCATGTCCTGGATGGTCCCGTCGGTCTGGAAGACGCGGGTGTGGTTCTCGATCAGTGCACCCAGGAACGGCGCGTGCCCGGACTGGAAGGCGATCTCACCGCCGCCGAGCGTGCGCGTGATCACCATGTCGGCCTCTCCCGAATACAGCACCGCCTCGGGCGACACCACTTCCACGATGAGGGGCTCGGCCATGATCAGGACTCCTGGAGCTTCTTGGCCTTCGCGAGAACCTGCTCGACGCCGCCCACGTTGAGGAACGCCTGCTCGGGCACCTCGTCGAGTTCACCGTTGATGATCGACTCGAACGACTCGACCGTTTCGGCGACCGGCACGTATTCACCTGTCAGGCCCGTGAAGACCTCCGCGACGTAGAACGGCTGCGACAAGAAACGCTCGACCTTGCGGGCCCGGTTCACGATCAGCCGGTCCTCTTCGGACAGTTCGTCGAGACCGAGGATGGCGATGATGTCCTGCAGCTCCTTGTAGCGCTGAAGTGTCTCCTGCACCCGACGGGCGATGCCGTAGTGATGGTCACCGACGACCTCGGGCGACAGGATCGTCGACGTCGAGGCGAGCGGGTCCACGGCAGGGTAGATGCCGAGGGCGGCAACCTGGCGCGACAACTCGGTGGTGGCATCGAGGTGGGTGAACGTGGTGAACGGCGCCGGGTCGGTGTAGTCGTCGGCGGGCACGTACACGGCCTGCAGCGAAGTGATCGAGCGGCCGCGAGTCGACGTGATCCGCTCCTGGAGCTGACCCATCTCGTCGGCGAGCGTCGGCTGATACCCCACGGCAGCGGGCATGCGGCCGAGCAGGGTCGACACCTCGGAGCCCGCCTGCACGAAGCGGAAGATGTTGTCGACGAACAGCAGAACGTCCTGGTTCTGGACGTCACGGAAGTACTCCGCCATCGTCAGCGCCGACAGCGCCACGCGCAGGCGCACGCCCGGCGGCTCGTCCATCTGGCCGAACACGAGTGCGGCCTTCTCGAACACGCCCGACTCCATCATCTCCAGACGGAGGTCGGTGCCTTCACGGGTGCGCTCGCCGACGCCGGCGAACACCGAGACACCGCCGTGCTGTGACGCCACACGGTTGATCATCTCGGTGATCAGCACGGTCTTGCCGACTCCGGCACCGCCGAACAGGCCGATCTTGCCACCGGCGACGTACGGGGTGAGGAGGTCGATGACCTTGATGCCGGTCTCGAACATGCGCGCTGACGGCTCGAGCGCATCGAAGGCGGGGGCGTCACGGTGGATCTCCCATCGCTCCATGTCCTCGAAGCCCTCGGGAGCGTCGTCGAGTGGCTGGCCCCAGACGTTCCAGATGTGACCGAGCACCTTCTCGCCGACCGGCACGGTGATGCCGTGGCCGAGGTTGCGGACCGCCGTTCCGCGCACGAGGCCATCGGTCGGCTTCAGGCACACGGCGCGAACGCGACCGTCGCCCAACTGCTGGGCGACCTCGGCGAGGACGGTGATGACCTCACCCTCGAGCGTGATGTCGAACTCGACGGCCGAGTTGAGTTCTGGCAGCGCTCCGCGTGGGAACTCGACGTCGACCACGGGGCCGGCGATGCCGACGATGCGGCCGTCTTTCAGATCGTTGCTGGATTCGGTCATGGTCATGACTGTTGTTCTCCTGATGGTGCAGTGCGCTCAGAGGGTGGCGCCGGAGTCGGCCTGGGTGAATTGTTCGAAGAATGCGTCGCCGAGGTCGAGGTACGGAGATGCGGTGTCGTCCGAATCGAGCGCCTCGGCTCCGCCGACGATCTCCATGATCTCGGTGGTGATCGAGTCCTGGCGGGCCCGGTTCATGATGCGGCTCAGCGACTTGATCAGTTCGTCGGCGTTGTCGGTGGCCGACTTCATCGCCCGCTGGCGATAGGCGTGTTCGGACGCAGCTGCGTTGAGCAGCGCTGCGTACACGCGAGCTTCGACGTAGCGGGGCAGCAAGGTGTCGAGGATCGTTGCCGGGTCGGGTTCGAACTCGTAGTCGCCACCCGAACCATCGCTGCTGCCGGCCTTGCCGTCGCCACCGGCCATGGTCTCGGCGCTCAGCGGCACCAACGGGCGCAGGACGACCTCCTGGCTGCCCGCAGAGATGAAGCGGGTGTACACCAGTTCGACGCGATCGACCTCGCCCGACAGGAACAGGTCGATGACGTGGTCGCCGATCTCGCGAGCATCTTCGTACGTCGGCTGAGCAGAGAATCCGCTGAAGCCACGTCCACGCGTGTAGCCGCGAAAGCGGAAGTACCCCTCGGCCTTCTTGCCGACAGGAATGATCGTGTAGTCGTGGCCCGCGAGGATGTCGGCTTTGACTTCACCCTCGGCGGCACGTTGGACGCCGGAGTTGTAGCCGCCGCAGAGCCCGCGGTCGGCGGTGATCACGACATAGCAGGTGTGTGCGACGTCCTTGCGGCCCGCCAACAGCGGCGAGTCGGACGACGCCCCACCTGCCGCGAGATCCTTGACGACTTCCGTGATCTGTTCGGAGTACGGCACAGCAGCGGCAACACGAGCTTGAGCCTTGACGATGCGCGACGCCGCGATCAGCTCCATGGCGCGCGTGATCTTCTTCGTCGCCCGAACGCTACGAATGCGCTCTTTGAGAATCCGCTCTTGCCCTCCTGCCATCTAGATCACTCCGTCGCGAGGGTCTTGGTGGACTTGGCGGCGCCCATTTCGTCGACGTCGAGTGCGGTCGGATCGACTGCGTACTCGTGGGTCGACGGCGTGAACGATGACTTGAACGATTCGATCGCACCGGCCAGGCCGTCGGGAACACCGGCGGACTTGATGTCGGCGAGCAGGCTCGAATGGGTGGTACGGACGTACTCGAGCAGTTCCTTCTCGAAGCGCACCACGTCGGCAACGGGGACGTCGTCGAGGTAGCCCTTGGTACCGGCGAAGATCGACACGACCTGCTCTTCGACGGGCATCGGACTGTTGAGCGGCTGCTTGAGCAGCTCGACCAGGCGGTAGCCGCGCTCGAGCTGAGCCGCCGACACAGCGTCGAGTTCCGAACCGAACGTGGCGAACGCTTCGAGCTCGCGGAACTGGGCGAGATCGCCCTTCAACGTGCCCGCAACCGACTTCATCGACTTGATCTGCGCAGCACTACCCACGCGTGACACCGAGATGCCCACGTCGACGGCGGGACGGATGCCAGACTTGAAGAGGTTGTCCTGCAGATACACCTGACCATCGGTGTTCGAGTTCACATTGGTCGGGATGAACGCAGCCACGTCGCCCGCCTTGGTCTCGATGATCGGCAGCGCGGTGAGCGAACCCGCACCGAGTTCGTCAGACAGCTTCGCTGCACGCTCGAGCAAGCGGCTGTGCAGGTAGAACACGTCACCCGGGTAGGCCTCGCGGCCCGGCGGGCGGCGCAGCAGCAACGACAGCTGCCGGTAGGCCTCAGCCTGCTTCGAGAGGTCGTCGTACACCACGAGGGCGTGCTCGCCGTTGTCCATCCAGTGCTGGCCGATCGCGCAGCCGGCGTACGGTGCGAGGTACTTGAACGGTGCGGGGTCCGACGCCGCGGCGACGACGACGACGGTGTACTCCATGGCCCCGGCCTGACGCAGGGTGTCGACGGTCTGCGACACGGTCGAGCTCTTCTGGCCGATCGCGACGTAGATGCACTTCACGCCGAGGCCACGCTGATTGAGGATCGTGTCGATTGCAATGGCGGTCTTGCCGGTCTTGCGGTCGCCGATGATCAGCTCGCGCTGACCGCGCCCGATCGGCGTCATCGC
>JBGTEH010000306.1:0-6820 GCA_041747915.1 Ilumatobacteraceae bacterium | reverse complement strand
TCGGCGACACGGCCAGGGTGAAGCCGATCGCTGCGCCCCCGCCGTCTCGGTTCGACGCGGACACGGTTCCGCCGGCCCTGGTGATCACGTCGCGGACGATCGACAGGCCGAGGCCCGATCCCGGCATCGATCGAGCGGCGTCGGCACGATGGAAACGGTCGAAGATCCGTTCCTCCTCGCCGTCGGGGACACCCGGTCCCCGATCGAGGACGGTCAGCGATCCTGCGTCGACGACGACCTCGATCGGCGCACCGCTCTGATCGAACTTGCAGGCATTGTCGACGAGGTTCGTCACCGCCCGATCGAGCGCCGAGCGCGGCGCGTCCACGATGGCAGGCGATTGCGCTTGCACGATGACGTCGCGTGAGCGGCGGCGGCCGACGCGCTCGGCCACCTCGCTCGCCATCGCCGTGAGGTCGATGCGCTCGCTCGGCTGGGCGTCGAGGTCTCCCGACGCCACAGCGACCAACTCGTTCACGAGATCGGTCAACTCGGTGATCTCCGATTCCAGATCGTCGAGCACTCCGTCGCGCACCTCGGGGCTCAACTCCGGATGGCGTCGAAGCACCGAAAGGTTCGTCTTGAGACTCGTGAGTGGTGTGCGCAGTTCGTGACCCGCGTCTTGGACGAGACGTTGTTGCTCGGCGCGCGACACCGCCAAGGCGCCGAGCATGTAGCGGAACGCCCCACCGAGTCGCCCGACCTCGTCGGTTCCCGTCCCGGGCACCTCGACGTCGAGGCGTCCGGATGAACCGACGTCCTCGGCCGCTCTGGTCAGTCGTCCCATCGGAGCGGCGACGGTGCCAGCGATGAGCCATCCCGCAAGCGCGGCCGCGAGCGACACGGCGATCACGAGGATCAGCGTTCGACGGCGGAGATCGTCGAGAACACTGTCGACCTCGTCGAGCGACCGGCCGATCTGGATCGCCCCGTTCGGCAAGCCGATGGTGAGCAGACGGGTGTCGGCGCCGGTCATCGCGATGGTCTCGCGGTCGACCGCCTGGGGCCGTCCGACGACGGCCTCTGCGCTCGCCGCGACCGGGAGATCGTCGGGGAACGACGTCGCAACGACCGAGCCATCGGCGCCGATGATGCGCACCCAGTACACCTCCAGCAGCCCTCGGCTGGGAACCCTGACACGATCGTTGCGCGCCTGGTCGAGCATCTGCTGCGACGCCTGCGCGATCGAGCGATCGACCTCGTTCACGAGCCGTTCACTCGTCGTTCGGTAACTGATCAGACCCACCGCCGACGTGGCGATCAGGGCCACGGTGGCCAGCGACAGCGCAATCTTCCAGCGCAGACCCATCAGCCGTCGATCCGTGCCGTGTATCCCACGCCACGCACGGTGTGGACCACACGCGCCTCGCCCTCGGCCTCGGTCTTGCGACGCAGGTAGCCGATGTAGACGGCGAGGTTCTTCGAATCGGGTCCGAAGTCGTAGTGCCAGATGCGGTCGTAGATCGTCGAGTGGTCGAGCACGATGCCTCGGTTGGCCACCAGCAGGGCCAGCAGGTCGAACTCGGTCTTGGAGAGTTGGATCTCGCGCTCACCGCGGAATGCCCGCCTCCCGGACTGGTCGAGACGCAGGTCGCCGAGGACGAGCTCTTCGTCTGCGGAGTCGCCGGAATCGGCGCTGTAGCTCGAGCGGCGCAGGAGTGCGCGAACCCGCGCGAGCAACTCCTCGAGATCGTGGGGCTTGGCCAGATAGTCGTCGGCGCCGGCGTCGAGGCCGGCGACGCGGTCAGACGGTTCGGTCCGCGCTGTCAGCATCAGAATCGGTACCTGGTTCTGCTCGGAGCGCAGCACGCGGCACACGGTCAGGCCGTCGACCATCGGCATCGACACATCGAGCAGCACCACGTCGGGCGCGCCCTGACGAGACGCTTCGAGGGCCTCCGCGCCGTTGTTCGCCGAGGCAACGGTGTAGCCCTCGAGCTGCAGTGCTCGCACCAGCGATTCGCGCACGGCGCGGTCGTCCTCCGCAACCAGGATCCGGATGCCATCGTCGGAGGTCACGCCCCCAGTCTGGTCGCACCCGGTGAGAATCCGGTGTGATCGCCGTCGCGGGGTCAGACCCCGCGTCTCATTCAGGTGGCGACTTCGAGGATGCGGACGGGGAGTTCGCGCGGTCCGCGGATCTGGCCGACACTCCAGCGAACGTCGCCGGCGAGCTCGAAGCGCGGAAAGCGCGTGATGAACTCCTCGATCGCGACCTTGAGTTCCAGTCGAGCCAGGTTCGATCCGAGACAGCGGTGGATGCCGAGACCGAACGCGGCGTGGCGGTTCTCCTCGCGGTCGACGATGAAGGCGTCGGGGTCCTCGAACTTCTTGGGGTCGCGGTTGGCGGCCGGGAACGGCAGGAGCACCCAGTCGTCCTTCTTCATCGGGCAGCCGTGGAAGTCGTTGTCCTTGGCGACCAGGCGGGCCATCGTGACCGGCGCATACGCACGCAGGAACTCCTCGAGCGCGAACGTCATCACTTCCGGGTCGTCGAGCAGACGCTGGTGGTCCTCGGGATGCTGCGCGAGATGCCACAGCGACGAACCAATTGCCGACCAGGTCGTGTCGATGCCGGCGACGAGTAGCAGGATGACCATGCCGCCGACGACGTCGTCGTCGAGCTTGTTGCCGTCGAGTTCGACATTCATCAGGAAGCTCGTGAGATCGTCGCGCGGATTCGTACGATGATCTGCGATCTGCTGCTGGATGTAACCGCCCAGATCGTCCATGCCCTCTCGCGTCCCGGGCTCCTCGGTGATCCGCTCGAGCACGTCGTGGACGAACTCGCGGAACAACGCCTCGTCCTTCTCGGGGAACCCGAGCATGCGCCCGATCACGTTGACGGGGATGTTCTGCGCGTACTGAACAGCGGCGTCGACGATGCTCTCTCCGGGGGTGATGTCACCCATCTCATCGAGCATCTTCTGGCAGAGCCGCTGAATCTCGGGCTCCCACGGTTCGATCATCTTCGGCGCGAAGGCCGGGAGCAGGAGCCGCCGGGCGATGTTGTGGAACGGCGGATCGCTGGTGATGGGCGGGGCGCCGCCGATCGGAGCCGGCAGTGCCCGGTCGCCGGGTCGACCGACGCTGACCACGACCGCACGGCTCGTGAAGTTGTCGACGTCGTATGCGACCTCGTTCACCGTGTCGTGGGTCAGCGGCACCCACATGCCGCCGTAGCGGTCTGAGTGGGCAACGGGACAGCCGCCTTCACGCAGCTCCTTCCACACCTCGGGTGCGTTCGGGTTGTACGCCGGGTCGGCATGGTCGAAGTCGGTGCGGTAGTCGGCAACCGATCCGTAGTCGTCGAGGTCGTAGGGGACTCGCTGCCAGACGTCGGTTCCCTCCGGGCTGCTCCCGATGATGAACTCGAGGGTTTCGCCATCGCGCTCGACGCTGAAGATCTTGTTGCCCGTCACCTCGTCGATCCGCATCGACTCGTTGCCGGCCGAGGTGTCGCCGGTCGAATGATTGAGTGTGTCGGTCATGTCAGCCGTTCTCCGTGATCGTGATGGCGTACTCGGGACAGTTGGCAGCGGCGAGGCGGGCCTTGTCGTGCAGGTCAGCAGGAACGTCGCCCTCGACGAGCAACATGGCTTGGCCGTAGTCGTCGACGTCGAACAATTCCGGCGCCAACGCGTAGCAACGGTTGTGGCCCTGGCACTTCTCGGCGTCGAGGTGGACTCGCATGAAGTCCGACAATAGAGGCCAGAGTGGGGCCGTGACCAGCGATCGGGCAACTTTTTCGCACAATGTTCCAATGCTGCTCCTGCCACCGTCGGAGGGCAAGGCCGAAGGAGGCGGTTCCCGGCGTGCTCGATGGGCACCTGATGCCGGGGTCTTCGGATCAGCGCTCGCCGATCGTCGCTCGGCGATTGCAGCCAGACTCGCCGAGACGAACGGGGGCAACGAGAAACTGCTCGGCGTCAAGGGCGACAATCTGGTGCGGGCCCAGGCGGCGAATTCGTCGTTGGTCGGAGCTCTGGCACTGCCGGCGTGGCAGCGTTACACCGGCGTCGTGTGGGACCACCTCGACGCGTCGACGCTTCCTGCGCAGGCGCGTAGGCGAATCCTCGTGGTGTCGGGGCTGCTCGGCCTTGTCCGCGCCGACGATCCGACCCCCGACTACCGCGTGAAGATGGGCGCCAGCATCAATCCCATCGGCAAACTGTCGACCTGGTGGCGTGACGCCTTGTCGAGCGAACTGCACCGTGTGGCCACACGTCGATTCGTGGTCGATCTCCTGGCGCAAGAACATCGGGCGGCCCTCGATCTCGACGGTGTCGACGGCGTGTCGCTCACGCTCGTCGATCCGTCGGGCAAGCCCGGCGGTCACTTCGCCAAGGCCGCCAAGGGCGAACTCGCGCGAGCGGTCCTGCTCGACGGCGTCGGCGCGATCGACAGGTGGCACCACCCCCAATTCGACCTCGTCGTCCGCAAGCTCTGACGCCCAACCCGCCCGACCAAGTCCGACCAAGTCCGAAATTTGCGCTCGTGTGCCCACTGAGCGGGCACACGAGCGCAAGTTTCGGAGGCTTTGTCGGTCAACGGCGAACGAGGGTGGTGAGGAACATCGCCAGGATCGCAGGGAGCACGACGATCGCCATCGCTTGGCCGACGTCGAAGGTGTCGGTGTTCGCGAGAACGCCGACGATGAGCGGCGTGATCACGCCCGCTCCGCGTTGACCCACGAGCATGAATGCGAAGCCTGAGCCGGGTGCTCCGGGCGCCCGCGCGGCTCGGTCGTACAGCTGCGGGAACAGCACCGAGGTTCCCAGCCCCCCGATGAGGAAACCGACGATGGCCACGGGCACGCTCGGCACCAGCATCGCCAGCGCAGCGCCCACCGCCATCACCGCCGTCGACAACCGCACGAGGCGAACCGGGCCGACGCGCACCTGGACCCAGTCGCCGCCGAGGCGACCGATCGTCATCCCACCCGTGAAGGTGAGGAATGCCAGACCAGCGACACCGGGAGCGGCGCCGAGGTCATCGCCGAGACGGAACGACGACCAATCGCCGTTGGTGATCTCGATGGCCATCGCCGCCGCCCCACCGACAGCCAGCAGCATCGACGCGATGCTGACTCGACCAAGATGAGTGCGCCCCTCCATCGTGGCTGCCTCCTCGTCGAGTTCCGGCGCTTCGTCACGATGGAGGACTCCCGGCGCGACGAACACCAACGCACCGATCAACACGAGCGCCACGAAGCTCAGCTGCACCTCGGTGCTCACCCCAGCGCGCAGGAGCACCACCGTGAGAACCCCACCGGCGACCGAACCCAGGCTCCACAAGCCGTGCAGGCGATTCATCACCGGCGTGTGCCGTCGCGCACTCAACGCCGATCCCTGCACGTTCATCGCCACGTCGATGAAGATGTCGAAGAAGAGCAGGCCGAACAGCGCGGCAGCCAACACGATCGGTGACGTGGCGAACCCGATGACGGGCAGGAACCCGATCGACATCACCGCCCCGTAGATCATCACTCGACGGCTGCCGATGCGCGCCGTCGCGCGGCCAGCGAACACCGAACCGATCAGACTGGCCACGCTGGCCACGGTCAGCACGAGTCCCAAGGTGCCGATCGAGATGTCGACCTGGTCGCGGATCTCGGGAAGTCGCGGGATGATCGTGGCGTATGTCGCACCGTTGGCGAAGAACTGCACGCCGACCGACTTCAGGGCCCGCCGATCGACCGCCTCGTCGTGCAAAGAGGTGTCCATCGACGACGTCGCCCGTTCAGAGACCGACGACGGCGTCGATACTCGTCACATCGACAACTGCCGTGATCGGTCGGCCGACACCGACGACGGCGGCCAATGGACCGCCGCGCACGGTGCCCGACGTGAGCACGACGAAGTCGCAACCGGGCATCGTCTCCGCTGCGACCGCAGCCTTCGCGATCACGCGCCACACCGCGTCGATCCGGCTGAGGCCCGGCCGGGCGGGCGTGTTGATGCCGCCGAGTTCGAACAGCCTGACGGCTCCGGCCGAACTCGTCGCCCGGAAACTGACGGTGACGCCGGGGGCCACGCGAGCGTTGTCGACGATGTCGACGTACCCGGCGCCGTCGAGCAGCGTGCGGGCCATCTCCTTGAGCGTTCGCCGATCACGCGGGGCCAGAGTCACCATCGAGTCGACGCGTTCGCGTGCGTGGCGAACATACCCTGCGTCGGTGTCGTAGCCGATGAAGTGTCGCCCGGTGTTGACCGCCGCGACCGCCGTCGTGCCCGACCCCATGAACGGATCGAGAATCACGTCGCCCTCGTACGTGAGCAATTGGACACACCGCTCGACGAGAGCAACCGGAAACGGCGCTGGATGGCCGACGCGGGTCGCACTCTCGGCGGGAATCTCCCACACGTCGAGCGTGGCCTCCATGAACTCGTCGCCCGGAATCGTTGCGACACCCGGATCACCGATGGCCGCCGAACCCCGTCCCACCCGATCGAAGCGTCCCTTGCTGGCGATGATCACCCGCTCGGTCGTGTCGCGAAGCACCGGGTTGGCCGGCGACTGGTACGACCCCCATGCGCACGAACCGCTGGCACCGCGCTGCTTCTGCCAGATCACCTCACCGCGCAGCAGCAGCCTCAGATCGTCCTGCAAGATGGTGGTGACGTCGGCGGCGAGGCTGCGATACGGGCGCCTCCCGAGGTTGGCCACGTTGACGGCAATCCGGCCGCCCGGCTCGAGCGTGCGTACACACTCGGCCAAGACCTCGCGCAGCATTGTCAGATAGTCGATGTAGTCGCCCGGCACGTGACCCTCGCCGAGTGCTGTCTCGTACTCCTTGCCCGCGAAGTACGGAGGCGAC
>JBGTEH010000305.1:0-7260 GCA_041747915.1 Ilumatobacteraceae bacterium | reverse complement strand
CAACACGTCGACGAGCTGATCGCCGTCGCACAACATGACGCTGCCGCCGTCGATCACGATGTGAGCAGCAGCGATGTCGGTGGTCACGTGCTTGCGCAGATACTCGAACACCTTGCGGACCTGCTCGAGCTTGATTCCGGCATCGAGCAGTTTCTTGATCGCCTTGAGTTCGAGCAGGTCGTTGTAGGAATAGGCGCGGCGGCTCCCGCTGCCGCTCGCATCGTTCAGCGACGGCCGGATCAGGTCGGTGCGCGCCCAGTAGTCGAGCTGGCGGTACGAGATTCCGACCACCTTGGCGGTCTGGGTGCCGCTGTAGCCGAGTTCAACCGTTGCGGCCGCGTCGTTGTCTGAAGTGTTCTTCACGTGTGTCCTCCGGTTCGTTTCGCCCAACATCACGACCGTGGTCCGAGCACGTCGTACGGTGTCACATGTCCGTAACTACGGCGGTGTGAGACTGGCAACCCTACGGAGTTCCGGAGTCCGAGTCAACACTGGGTATTGTCGGGCGTTCCAACCATAAGGAGTCACCGTGAAGCAAGACGACAGCGCAATGACCGCTCTGCGAGGTGTCGGCCTGTTCACCGGGCTCGACGACAAGACGCTTCGGCGGATCGCTCAGCAGACCAAGGCGTACCATTTCGGTGCAGGCGAGTCGGTCATCGACGCCGATTCCTCGGGTCGCTTCGGTCGGCTCTACACCGTGGTGAGTGGCACAGCGGTCGCACGGATCAACAACGAGGTGGTGGCGACGTTCGCCGCCGGCGACCATTTCGGCGAGATGAGCGTGCTCGACGGCAGCCCGCGTTCGGCGGCGATCGTTGCCACGTCGGATCTCGACACACTCGGGTTGTCGGCGTGGAACATGCGCACACTGCTCCATGAAGAGCCCGATATCGCCATGCACGTCATCGAGACGCTCGTGGCGCGGCTGCGTCACTCGAACCAGGTGCGCTACGACTGACCGTTCAGTCGCGCAGCCACACCCTGGAGCGCAACGGGAGCAGGTTGTCGCCCCAGATCAGGTCCATCACCGGGTTGGCAACTCGGATGCAACCGTGTGACGCCGGATAATTGGGCACACTCCTCGCGCCGTGCACGGCGATGCCGCCGACCACGAACTTCGGTCGATACAGCGTGCCGAGAGATCCCTCGTATCGCGCCACATCGCTCTCGCGGTAGGTGTTGTACGTTCCGGTCGGCGTGCTGGCAATACCGATGACTCGACTGCCCGCGTTCTTCTGGTCTTCTTCGTCGTAGCTCTCGCCGTTGCCAGTCGACACGTTGAAGATGTACTTCGTCTGGCCGTTCTGCACCACGTAGGCGATCTGCTTCGTCTTGTCGACCTCGAACACGGTGCCACTGGTTGTGCGGGCACCAGGTCGACACAGTTGAGTGTTCAACGCTGCAGCCGTCGCACCGTCGACCACGGTCGTGGCCGGGAGCCCTCGCCATTTCTGGAACGCCATGACCGACTGCGTGGTGGTGAGCCCGTAACCACCGTCGGCACCACCGTTCCAGAATCCGAGTGCCAGCAGTCGACCCTGGACCGCCGCCACTGCAGCCCGGGACGAACCGAAGACGATCGGCCCGATCGGGACTGCAGCGAAGCCGACCGTCGGAGTGGTGCATGTGGGCGACGCAGCATTGACAGGCGCACCGAACGGGGCGGCCGACGGGCTGCCGATGAAGAACCCTGCGAGATCGGCGAGCAGGTCGCCGCCCGCCTCGGAGAACATCGAGAACCCGCGTGTCGACACCGGGACGATTGCATGGTTTGCCAGGGTCTGGCCAGGGCGCACCACGTTCATGGTCGACGTCGAGGGCTTGGTGCCGGGAGGCGTGGCGCCCGCCGTCCCCACAGAGACGAAACCTGTCGTGAGAGCTCCCGCGCTGGTGGCGTTGAGCACCACAGCAGAGACATCCGCGCGACCGATCGCGGCATTGCTGGCGGTCGGAACTTCGAGCGTCCAGTTCGGCTCCGGTCGTGTGGACCCCAACGGGTTGAGCGCTGGAACCCGCGTGTCGACGATGCGCGTGGGTGACTTCGTCGGCACGAACAGACCAACCGAGCTCGCTGGCGCACCCGGCCCGGTGTAGACACCCACGACGTCGATGATGAGGTCGCCACCCTGTTCGGAGTAGATGTTGATGTTCCCGCCGGCATCGACGGTGACGAGTGCCTGGTTGGCGGCCACTGCGTTGATTCCGGCGGGCGAGTTGAGGTTCGAGGTCGCCGGCGCGGTCGAACCTGTCGGATACACCTGCCAGTAGCCGGGCCGGGAGGTGATCGAGGTGAGGTTGACGGCAACGGCGTTGGCCCCTGCCGCACCGGGGATGGCGAATCCGCGAGTTTCACCCGGAGCGAACGTGGCGACACGACGTGTGTCCATCACGCGTGTCGGCGCCGCGAGCGGCTGGAAGCGGCCGGCAGTCGCCGTGTCGGCAGCGCTGTAGTAGCCCAGGAGGTCGACGATGACGTTGCCACCGCCGCTGGTGTACACGTCGACCACACCGTCAGCACCGACCGGCACGGTGACCAGATTGGGCACCGCTCCCCCGGCAAGTGCCAACAGTTCATCGACGTTGAGGTTCGACGCTTCGGGGCGTGCGCTCGTGTGCGGCCACACCGTCCAATAGCCGGCGCCGAACGGCCCGACGACGGTGACGTTGAGAACTGCGGCCATGACCGTTCCGTTTGCCGGGAGTGGCTCGGCGCCTGTGACGCTCACCGACAGGGTCGCGCCGGGAGCCATCGCGCTCGACAACCGAGTGTCGACGAGACGTTGAGACACCGGCATCGCGACGTATGCGCTCGTGGCGCCTGCGGCTGAGACCGTCTCAACGGATCCTGCCACAGGGGCAACGACGACGCCTGCAAGTACCGCCAGTGAGGCCATGCCAACAACCAACCCTCGACAACGCATCCAGCGAGGCTACCTCACGGAACGCATGAACAAATGGGGCGGTGATCACGCCATTTGTTCACGCAGTCGCCGACTACTGGAAGTCTTCGGGGCTCACGTTCTCGATGAAGTCCTTGAACTCGTCGATGATCTCGGCGGCGTCGTCCTCGGCTTCGACCACCGGCTCCTGGCCGACCTCTTCGATCAGTTCGTCGGATGCGAAGATCGGCGCGGCGCATCGAACGGCCAGGGCAATCGCGTCCGATGGACGCGCCGACACGACCTTGTCACCGTCGGTCGTCGTGAGGTGGAGCTCGGCGAAGTACGTGCGGTCGCGGACTTCGGTCACGACCACCTTCGTCAAGGTTGCACCGAGTTCGCCGAGCATCACGAGCATGAGATCGTGGGTGAGCGGTCGCGGAGGCTCGACTCCTTCGAGTGCATAGTGGATCGCTGACGCCTCGGGAGTGCCGATGTAGATCGGCAGCAACCGGTGTCGGCCGTCGGCCTCGCGCAGCAGCAGCATCGGCGTGTTGGCGGGCACCTCGACCCGGACTCCGATCAACTCCAAAGGGACCACGCCAGCCACTGTACCGGTGTCGACAGTCGCCGGCGGCGTCGGGTTCAGTGTGCGCCGGGTTGGCGCAGCGACGAGCGCATCATCGCGGCCCGCAGGCGTCCGCCGACCGATTCCAACTCGGTCAGCTGCGCAACCGCCTGCGCCCGCGCCTCGGGATTTCGTTGACGCAGCAACGGCTGGATGAGCTGCTCGAGCAGTCCGACCTCGCGGTCGGCGGCCACACGCCAGCCGCGCAGATGTCTCGGCTCGAGGCCGGCATCGAGAAGCCGCTTCGACACGGTGGCGATCTCGACGGCGTCTTCGTCGTACGGCCCCTCGGATCGAGCCGAGCGGGAAATGATCACTCCGTACGAGACGAGGTCGTCGAGTTGCGAACGGGTGAGACCGGACATCGCGCACAACTCGTCCGCATTCAGCAGCACCCCCGGCAACACCGCTCCGGCGCCGAGCGCTGCACCCGAAGACGCTGTCTTCGGCGGCGCATCGGTTCGTTGGAACAACACCGCAGCGCCCGTGACGACGTCGTCGGAGTGATCGTGGCCACCATCGGGTGGTCGTGTCGAAGCGGGGACTCCGCCGGTCGTGCGACCCGCCCGGCCGGCGCTCGGATGCGTGTCGGGACGAGGGATGTCAGCAGTTTCGGCTACGTTCTTGATCCCACGCGGCCGCGGGTGTTCGTTCGTCGGGTCGATCTCGCCGGAATCGATCCTGTCCTTGATCACCCGAAGCGGCAAATAGTTCTC
The DNA here is from genome assembly GCA_041747915.1 of Ilumatobacteraceae bacterium. Classification (GTDB taxonomy): domain Bacteria; phylum Actinomycetota; class Acidimicrobiia; order Acidimicrobiales; family Ilumatobacteraceae; genus Sva-07. Next base: position 3,034 of record JBGTEH010000305.1, on the reverse strand, counting down.
GCGCTGCTCGCGCAGGATGCAGCGCAGCAGTTCGACATCGTCGCCGTAGAACTTTCGGTATCCCGACGCAGTTCGTTCGGGGTCGATCAGACCCTGACTCTCGAGGAACCTGATCTTGGAGATCGTGACATCCGGGAACTCCTCGAGCAACATCGCCAGCACTTCGCCGATCGAGAGGTGACCACCCGACGACGACGGTTCACCCTGCACGGTCCCGGTCGGCGCCGCGGTGGTGGGCGGCGCGGTGTCAGGCATCGGGTCGTTCGAAGAAGACGAGACGGAACTTGCCGATCTGGAGTTCGTCGCCGTGGCGCAGCAGCATCTTGTCGATGCGCTCCTGGTTGACGTACGTACCGTTGAGTGATCCGGCATCGCTGACCACGTGACCGTCGGGGGTGCGCTCGATTTCGGCATGACGACGGGACACGGTGATGTCGTCGAGGCTGATCTCGGAATCGGGGTGGCGGCCGAGGTGAGTGACGAGCTCGTCGAGCGTGAAGCGGGCGCCGGCTTGGGCGCCTGCGCGCACGATCAAGGTGCCGACCTCGGTCGGGAGTTCTCCGATCGAGACGATCAATTCGTCGTCGGACCCCGGAGCATCCTGGAGTGGATCGACCGCGGTCAACGTGATCGTGCGGTCGTCGAGCGAGTCGAGCGGCGACCCGCAACTCGAACAGAACGTGCTCGTGGGCGGATTGCGATGTCCACACTGGTTGCAGAAGACGTAGGTGCTCAAGCGGAACCCTCCGTCAATGCGCGGTATGCGTCGGCATCCATCAACGCGTCGAGTTCCGCCGCATCGGTCAGTGTGATGCGGCAGATCCAGCCGTCGCCGTACGGATCGCTGTTGAGCAGTTCTGGCTGCGATTCGAGCGCGTCGTTGAGGGCACTGACGGTTCCGCTGACAGGCGCATAGATGTCGCTCACCGACTTCGTGCTCTCGACCTCGCCGAAGCTGTCACCGGCGGTGACAGCGGATCCCGCTTCCGGCGTCTCCACGAACACCACGTCACCGAGCGCGTCCTGGGCGTACTCGGTGATCCCCACGATGACGTGATCGCCCTCGACGCGGACCCATTCGTGGTCACTCGAGTAGCGCAGTTCAGAAGGGATGTTCATGAGCTCACCGTACCTGGGTTCACGTGTCGGCTGGAACAGTTGCGGTGCGAGCGGATCCGTCATCGGCAATCGCTCGGCGCACCTGCGGAATATAGGCGATGCCGGTCCACCAGCTCAGAATCAACCCGGGGATACCGAGGATCCAGGCCGCCACCTCGAAGAGTTCGGCGTACGACTCGCCGCTGCTACCGATCAGGAATCCGGGCACCGCGAACATCAACAGCGCGGTGGCAACCTTGCCCATGAACGTCACGTCGATGCGCGGCATCTTGAACACGAGGGTCGCCGTCGCCATCATCAGGCCGACCAGGATCTCTCGACTCAAGACCGCAACGGCGAACCACAACGGAATCGCATCGTCGATGATGATGGCGGTGATCGCCACGATGAACAGCAGACGATCGACGGTCGGGTCGAAGACCTTGCCGAACTCGCTGACCTGGCCGAGCCGCCGCGCGAGATAGCCGTCGACCCAGTCGGTGGCGCTGAGTGCCCCGAGGATCAATGCGGCGGCGACCGGTTCGTCGAGATCGAACAGCACATAGAGGAACACCGGCAGACACAACAGACGCAGCAGCGTCAAGAGGTTCGGAACCGTCCAGATGCCGTCGAACCGCGACGGTGCGGTGACGATGACTTCTGCGGAACGGTTCACGCCGCACAGCGTATGGTGCGGGCATGACCACGGTGTTCACCAAGATCATCCAGGGCGAGTTCCCTGGCACATTCGTGTGGCGCGACGAACAATGTGTCGCGTTCCTCTCGATCAATCCACTGGCTCCGGGCCATGTACTCGTCGTGCCGATCGACGAGGTCGATCACTGGATCGATGCGACACCGGAACTCGCAGGGCATCTGTTCGCTGTGGCGCACACGATCGGCGCCGCCCAACACAGGGCTTTCGGATGCGAGCGCGTGGGCCTGATCGTGGCTGGGTACGAAGTTCCGCACGCACACATCCACGTGATCCCGACATCGTCGATGGCGCAGCTGAGCTTCGCCAATGCTGCCCCGTCGGTCGCGCCCGGCGACCTCGCGGCGTCGGCCGAGGCCATCCGGTCGGAGTTGCGAGCGAACAGCGCCACAGGAGTCTCCGACTGACTCCTGGATTCAACGTGAGGTTGACGGTTCGACGAGGTCTGGGCGGTTGTTGCGGACGTTGTTGACGTCGGTCGACACCTCGTGCATGACGAGGACGTCGTCGGCGCAGCCGATGAGCAGTGCTCCGAGAGATTCGAGGTCGTCGTTGGTTGGATCGAGCCAGGTGGCCCAGGCGCTCGACGGCAGGATCACCGGCATGCGGTTGTGCACCGGCTCCATCGTGTGGTTCGCAGCGGTGGTGACGACCGTGGCGCTGTGGAGAAAGCGACCGTCGGGATCGGCGGGGTCCTTCCAGCGAGTCCAGAGCCCGGCGACTGCGAGCGGGTCGCCGTCTGCGCGATGGATGTACATCGGCTGCTTGAGCGGTTGCCCCTTGGCATTCATCGGGCCACCCTCGACACCCGGCTTCCATTCGTAGAAGCCTTCCATCGGCACGATGCAGCGCTTCGCGCGCAAGAGCGTCTTGAACGACGGCTTCTCGGCGAGCGTCTCGGAGCGGGCATTGATCATCTTCGAGCCGATCTTGCGGTCTTTGGCCCAACTCGGAACGAGCCCCCAGTGGAACGCGTCGAGACGCGCTTCGCCATCTGCGGTGCCGACGACCGCGTAGATGTCCTGCGTCGGCGCCACGTTGTAGTTCTCGCCGAGCGACTCCCCCACCGCGACCTCGGTCGGCAGGACCGTGTCGAAGTAGGCAGCGATGCGATCCGGACTTGCCGCAGAGACGAACCGACCGCACATGAACGCCAGGTTACGCGTCGCTCGCACCGTCGCATCGCGCTCGGCAAGCTGTCAGACTTCGTGGGTGAGCGAC
>JBGTEH010000304.1:0-3036 GCA_041747915.1 Ilumatobacteraceae bacterium | reverse complement strand
GTGGTGGCCGTCGTCGAACCAGACGATCTCGCGATCGTCGCCCAGTCGCCGCCCGGCACCGTTCTGCGATTCGTCCTCGCCTGAACGGGCGCTCGAGCATCGGTCTGGTTAGGTTGCCGACATGGAGCGGCGCATCTACGGACTCGAGAACGAGTACGGCGTGACCTGCACGCTGCGAGGTCAGCGCCGCCTCAGCCCCGACGAGGTCGCGAGATATCTGTTCCGCCGGGTGGTGTCGTGGGGGCGCAGTTCGAACGTGTTCCTCCAGAACGGAGCGCGGCTCTACCTCGACGTGGGCTCGCATCCCGAGTACGCCACGCCCGAGTGTGACTCGCTGTACGAACTGATCGTGCACGACAAAGCGGGCGAGCGGATTCTCGAACAACTCGTGGAGTCGGCAGAGCAACGCCTCGCCGAAGAGTCCATCCGCGGCACCATCTACCTCTTCAAGAACAACACCGACTCCGCCGGCAACTCCTACGGCTGCCACGAGAACTATCTCACCAGCCGCGAGGACGACCTCGGGCACTATGCGGAGGTACTCATCCCGTTCTTCGTGTCGCGCCAGATCTACACCGGCGCCGGCAAGGTCCTCCAGACCGCTCGGGGAGCGACCTACTCGATCGCACAGCGGGCCGAACACATCTGGGAAGGCGTTTCGTCTGCGACCACGCGCAGTCGTCCGATCATCAACACTCGCGACGAGCCGCACGCCGACGCGGAGAAGTATCGCCGTCTGCACGTGATCGTGGGCGATTCGAACATGAGCGAGTACACCGGGTTCCTGAAGGTGGGTGCCGCGGCATGCATGCTGCGGATGCTCGAGGATCCCAACGTCGTGCTGCGTGACATGACACTGGAGAACCCGATCCGGGCGATCCGCGAGATCAGCCACGACATCACCTGCCGACGCACCGTCCGCCTGGCCAACGGGCGCGAAGTATCGGCACTCGACATCCAACGCGAGTACCTCGATCGAGCGCTGCGCTACGCCGATTCCCAGGGATTTCCCCCCCTCGAGCAACGAGCGCTGGAGATGTGGGAGCACTGCATCACCACCATCGAGAAGGACCCGTTGCTGCTCGACCGCGAGGTCGATTGGGTGATCAAGTACAAGCTGTTGGAGGCGTATCGGGCGCGCCACGACCTCCCGTTCGGCCACCCGCGCGTGCAACTGCTCGACCTGCAGTACCACGACGTGTCGAGGGCGCGCAGCCCGTTCTACAAGCTTCAGGACCGGGGCATGATCGAGCGGATCTGCACCGACGAGGACATCGCCGCCGCTGTCGACATTCCTCCGCAGACCACCCGCGCCCGCCTGCGGGGAGACTTCGTCAAGCGGGCCAAGGAGCGCAAGCGCGATTACACCGTCGACTGGGTGCACCTCAAGCTCAACGACCAGGCTCAGCGCACCGTGTTGTGCAAGGACCCGTTCAAGAGCCGCGACGAGCGCGTCGAACGCCTCATCGAGTCGCTCTGACGCCGGCGAGCCGAGATTGCCCCAGCGACGTACGAAGAGAATGCCGGACTGGCGATGCGCGGGAAGGTGAGACGGTTACCGTTGGCGTCTCGTGACCCAGGAGACCACCATCCCGCGCGCTGCCGACGAGCCGGAAGACGCGCCCGTCGAGCAGACCCACAAGCTCCCGTCAGGCGCACGGGCCTTCTTCGACTGGGTCGTGGTCATCGCGGTCGCCCTGCTCGTCGCCTTCGTGGTCCGCACATTCGTTCTGGCCCACTTCGTCGTCGAGGGATCGTCGATGTTCTCCACGCTGGAGACCGGCGACCGGGTGTTCGTCAACAAGTTGTCGTATCGCCTTCACGACCCCAACCGCGGTGACGTCGTGGTGTTGCACCAGATCAGTGGGGCTTCCGAACGAGATCTGATCAAGCGGGTCATTGCGCTGCCCGGCGAGACCGTGGAGGTCCGCAACTGCACGGTGCTGATCGACGGGCTCGTGCTCAACGAGCCGTATCTCGACCCCGAGGTGGTGACGCCGACCGATTGTGGCGGCGACTACAGCCTGAACGGTCCGGTTCCCGACAACCACGTGTTCGTCATGGGCGACAACCGGGGAGGCTCACAGGACTCACGGGTGATCGGCCCGATCAATGAGAACGACCTCGTGGGGCGTGCATTCGTGGTCTTCTGGCCGCAGAGCCACTGGCAGTGGCTCTGAGCCTCGTCGATCGGCACCCGTTGCTCAGAGGGCGCCGATCTCGGCGTTGAACGCGTCGGTCATCACGTCGACGTTGTCGCTGTACACCGCGTCGAGACCCATCCGCAGGGCCGGGCGCAGATCGTGTTCGAACTGGATGTCCCAACCGAATGCGACGAGACCGAATCGGTGGAACAGTGCCACGAGGCCACCGTTCCAATCGGTGCGATGCAGATTGATCCCGTCGATGTCGTGACGGGCGAGATACTCGGCGCGACGCTCGGCACCCCCTTTGATGCGATCGAGGCGGGTGGTCTGCAGCAGCCGCACGGGACAGCGGCTGCGTTCACCGAGCAGCGATCGCAGGTCGAGGACACGTTCCAGCCCCGGCTCGCACAGCCACGTCCGCTCGAGCATGGCTGGCGCGATGTCATTGATGGTCTCCACGATGCGGACCGCGCTGCCGGGGTCCTTGAGATCGAGAGAGAGTGCGTAGTCCGTGCCGCATGTCGCGAGCAGGTCCGCAAGCGCCGGAATGTGGCCGGGAAGTTCGTCGCGACGAAACTCACTGATCGGCCGCTTGCGTAGACCACGCTTCACCACACCATCATGATCGAGCACCGCAATGCCATCGGAGGTGAGCCACACGTCACTCTCGAGGCCCGACGCGCCGAGCTTGAGACCCAAGGCAAAGGCCTCCAGCGTGTTCTCGGGCGCATGGGCACGAGCGCCACGGTGGGCGAACGTGAGCGGCGGATCGAGCAGTGAGGGCAGACGCTGTTGCACTCCGGACCATGATGGCAGCCCCGTAGACTTCGCCCCGTGTTCAATCTGCAAGGCAGCGAGATCATTGTCATCTTGCTGATCGCTCTCGTGG
>JBGTEH010000303.1:0-2621 GCA_041747915.1 Ilumatobacteraceae bacterium | reverse complement strand
GTGGCCGCCGCGGTCGGCGTGGGCATCTTCGTGTTCGCCCTCTCGGCGAGCAATGCGCGCTCCAGCGTCGAGGAACCGTCGATGTCCGAGGTGATGGTCGAGCAGTCGCTGCCGAAAGGCAAGGGGTCCAACGTCGTCAACGTGATCCTCGTCGACTTCCGTGGCTGGGACACGATGGGCGAGATCACCGTGTTGCTCGTGGCCGCCGTCGGCGCCGTCAGCCTCGCCCGACCGGGCCGTCGCCGCAAGCCTGACGGCGATCAGCACGACGACGCTGAGGTCTCCGTGTTCGAGGAGATCGTCGACGCCGGCGACCAACCCGCCGTGCCGGAGCCGCTGCGATGAGTGGCCCACCGATCTCGCGAACCTCGCAACGGAGTCGGCGGATGATGTTGCTCGACACCTCGATGAAGGTGCTGTATCCGTCGATCCTCGTCCTCGCGATCTACTTCCTGCTGGCCGGCCACAACCGACCGGGTGGAGGGTTCGTCGGCGGGCTCGTCGTCGGCGGGGCGTTGGCCCTGCGCTACGTGTCGGGTGGTGTGAACGCGGTGCGCTCCACGTTCCGGCTCCCGCCCCACCTGTTCCTCGGCATCGGACTGCTCACGTCGGCGTTGACGGCATTCATTCCGCTCGTGCTCGGCGGGGCGATCCTCGAGCACGGCGATGCCACGATGCATCTCCCGATCTTCGGCAGCGTCAAGGTGACCAGCGCCCTCTCGTTCGACATCGGTGTGGACCTCATCGTCATCGGGTTGATCCTGATGGCGTTCGAGGCCTTCGGTGAGGACGTCGACGAAGCGCCGGACGCGTCCGACGACGGCAGCGACGCGCCGGGCCCTGCCCTGAACGTGCGGTCGAAGCCGTGAGCGTGCTCCTCGCCTTCGCCGCGGCGTTCCTCTTCGCGACGGGAACGTGGATGCTGTTGCAGCGGCGCCTTTCGCGGATCCTCATCGGGGTCGGGCTCGTCGGCCACGGTTCGAACATCTTGCTGTTGGTCTCCGGGGGAGGTGGCGGTGCAGCGCCGATCATCGGCACGGCTGATTCCTCCGAGTTCACCGATCCGCTTCCGCAGGCTCTGGTACTGACGTCGATCGTCATCACCTTCGGGGTCACGGCGTTCCTCCTCGCGCTCGGCTATCGGAGTTGGCGCATCACGCACGACGACGTCGTGGAGGACGACGTCGAGGACCGCTTCATCGCCCGGCGCCGCGACCCCGACGAGACCGTCTCCGACGAAGAACTCGCCGAGCGTGAGCAAGCAGAGGAACGCCGGTGAACTCGCTCGTCGCGCTGCCGATCATCGTTCCGCTGCTCGGCGCGGCCGTGTGCGTGATCGTCGCTCACGTTCGATGGGCGCAGCGCGCGATCAGCCTGGCGGCGCTCACGTGCAACCTGATCGTGGCCGTGATCCTGTTCGTTCGCGTCGACGATCAGGACATGCTCGTGATGCAAGCCGGCGGATGGCCCGTTCCTCTCGGTATCAGCCTCGCCGTCGACCGGCTGTCGGCGGTGATGCTGGTCGTGTCGTCGTTGATGTTGCTCTCCGTACTGGTGTACGCGATCGGCCAGAAGGCCGAGGAGTCGAGATACGCGGCGTTCAACCCGGTGTACCTGGTGCTGGCTGCGGGCGTGTCGGCGAGCTTCATCACCGGCGACCTCTTCAACCTGTTCGTCGCCTTCGAGATGATGCTCGTGGCGAGCTACGTACTGCTCACGCTCGGCGGGCGCCCCGATCAGGTTCGCGCCGGCATGTCGTACGTCGTGATCAGTCTGATCGCTTCGACGTTCTTCGTGACCGCGCTGGCGCTGATCTACGCATCGACCGGCACCGTCAACATGGCGCAGCTCGCGGAGCGGATGCCGGAGCTTCCTGCCGGGGTCGCGACGGGCTTCTCGCTGCTGTTGATCCTGGTGTTCGGCATCAAGGCCGGTTTGTTCCCGTTGTTCTTCTGGTTGCCCGACAGTTACCCGACGGCGTCGGGCGCGATCACCGCGGTGTTCGCCGGACTGCTCACCAAGGTCGGCGTCTACGCCATCATCCGCACCCAGACGCTCATGTTCCCGCCCGATGCCCGCCAAGGAACCCTGCTCCTGGTGCTCGCCGGCCTCACGATGCTCGTCGGCGTCCTCGGCGCTCTCGCCCAGGACGACCTTCGCCGGATGTTGTCATTCCACATCGTCAGCCACATCGGCTACATGATCTTCGGTCTGGCGCTGTTCACGCTGGCCGGTGTCGCCGGAGCGGTGTTCTACGTCGTGCACCACATCATCGTGAAGACCGCACTGTTCCTCGTTGCGGGCATGGTCGAATGGCGTTGCGGATCGGATCGCTTGTCGAGGGTGGGCGGGATGGTGCGCAGCGCGCCGATGATCGCCGTGCTGTTCGCGCTGCCGGCGTTGAGCATCGCCGGATTCCCGCCGTTCTCGGGGTTCGTCGGCAAGTTCGCACTGGTCAGCGCGGGCATCGAGTCGGAGGATTGGCTGATCGTGGGCGTCAGCCTGCTCGTGAGCCTGCTCACCGTGTACGTGATGGGTCGCATCTGGGCGAGCGTCTTCTGGGGCGAAGCGAGGGATCCGGCGGTCGTCGAGTTCGTGGCGTCCGATCGGAGCCGGGTGCC
>JBGTEH010000302.1:0-16424 GCA_041747915.1 Ilumatobacteraceae bacterium | reverse complement strand
GAGCCGTAGATGGACTTCTCGGCGCGGTCAGCTCTGGGCCGCGCGAACTGTCTCCTTGCGTGCGGAGGATGCTGTGTCGCCGACCTTGCCGGCCGACTTCCGGGCGGTGCGCGCCGTTTTCGTCGCTCCTGCGGTGACCGCTTCAGCAACATCGACAACGCCGTCTGTGGCCGTCGAGACAGTGTCTCGTACCTGATCGGCCTTCTGGCGTGTAGCGGACGAGCCGGTGGGCGACACCTTCGGGCGACGCCGTCCGAGGATGCGAGCAATCAGATCCTGCGTGGCGTTCACGCTGCCTTGCGCGAAGCCACTGACGTTGCTGCTGACTCGGTCGACGACCCCGGCGATCGTGCCGACGACCATCGCGGCGGCACCCTCGTCGGGCGCGGCTGGCCGTGGCTTGGTGGGTGCGGTGGCCTTGGCCGCCGCAAGTGTTTCGCCCATCTCGGCGAGATCGGATCGGCTGAGCGCGTCTCGGACCTTGGGGAAGAACTCGGTCTCCTCCTCGGCGACGTGATGGCGGACGTTCTCGATCAACACGGTGACCTTGGCGTCGAACCGTTCGTGTTCGGGGTCCATGCCGTTGAGTTCGGCCAACAGCAGCTTGACCACGTGGTGCTCTTCGAGGCTCTCGAGCGTGATGTCGTCGGTTTCGGCCACGGTCGCTCGAGCAGCTGGGTAGAACACCAGCTCCTCGATCGACGCGTGTCGGCTCAGCTCCTCGATCATCCGGTCGACCAGCCTGCGCTTCTCGACTCGGGCGTTCGGGCCCGCCTTCTCGAAGCGCTTGAACAGCTGCTCGAGGGTCTTGTGGTCGTCTTTCAAGAGTGTGATTGCATCCATAGATATCGGAGTACCCCGAACGGTCGGGTGTCAATCATCGGCCCGGTCGTGGTGCACCGATTCAGCTGTCGGCGCTCATCCGGCCCCGCAGCTTGAACCAACCGAACGCAACGGCCACGACGGCGATGACCACAGCGATAGCTGTGAGCCACAGCAGGCCCTTGACGACTGCTCCGAGAAGCCCAAGGGCAATCAGGATGATCAGAATCACGACGAGTGTTGCCATGGCCCATCTCTACCCGCTCATATGTCACGCAACACATCCCCGCCCCGGACGTCGACCAGGCCCCGACCTTCGTCGTAGTGTCGATCGCGTGAACCCCGAGCATCTCGAACTCCTGGCGAGCGACGGCTGGAAGGATGCCTTGCGCGAATTGATCCTGCCGTTCGCGTTCGATGACGTGCCGATCGCTGCGCTCGGACAGGATGTCCTCGAGATCGGGCCGGGACCGGGGCTCACCACCGACCTGCTCGCGCCGCAACTGACCCAGCTCACCGCCCTCGAACTCGACCCGGCACTGACACGCGAACTCGCCGCCCGATACGCATCCGACCCGGCGGTGACGGTCGTGGAGGGTGACGGTTCGAGGATGCCCTTCGAAGGTGGACGCTTCAGCGGCGTCGTCAGCTTCACCATGCTGCACCACATCCCCGACGCCTCGACCCAGGACCGACTGTTCACCGAGGTGGCCCGGGTGTTGAGCCCCGACGGACTGTTCATCGCGTCCGACAGTGTGGCCAGCGACGACCTCGCGGCGCTGCACCACGGCGACATCTACAACCCGATCGACCCCGACGAACTCCCCGAGCGCCTTGCCGCGGCCGGCCTCGAGTCGATCGTCGTGCGCTCGAATCCGTTCGGCTGGGCGGCCCGCGCACATCGAGCATCCTGAACCTGACGTCACCAGTAGCGCCAGCGACGTTTGCGGGGCCGTTCGAATGGCTATGTCTTGCCGAACTTCGACGGAGTGGGTGCCATGGACACGAATGATCAACCGGTGGACGGGCCGTCGGCGGCCGGGTCTGCCTTTCGCATCGCATTGGTGGTGCTGGCGATCGTCGTGTTGGGTCGGCTCGTACTGCGCCTGCACGACACCGTCGGCCTCGTCCTCCTGGCGGGCACGGCCGCGATTGCAACCAGTCCGCTCCAGCACGCTCTGCGCAGGCGCATCGGGGCCGGCGCTTCGTACGCACTCACGGCGCTGATCACATTTGGTCTGGTCGTCGCGGTCGCCGCCATCGTCTGGCAGGACCTTGCCCAGCAGGCCGAACGGCTCGCGACGTTGCTGACCGAACGAATCGAGGGCCTGCGCACGGGCTCGATGCCCGAACGCCTCGCCCGGCTCACACGCGCCGAGGACAGCATCGCTGCGGTGTTCGACCGATTCCCGACCACGGTCGTTGCCGGCGAGGACTCGGCCACCGGCGTCGGGAGCCAAGTCGTCAACCTGCTCGTCACAGTCGTATTGGCCGCCTTCATGCAGGCGGGCGCCGGCGGCGTGCTCGACTGGATCGTTGCGAGGTGGTTGCGCGACGACCGCGCACGCGTTCGCGAACTGATCGGCGACATGGTCGGACGCGCCGGGGGACTGATGCGACGCTCACTCGGCCTCGCCGCAATGATGTCGATCATCACGGCGGCCATCGCGCTGGGCCTCGGGATTCCGGGCGGGATCGTGCTGGGCTGTTGGGCGGGGGCGTGGCTGGTCGTGCCGGTTGTCGGCGTGGTCGTCGGACTCCTGCCCGTTCTCGTGGTGGCGTGGGCGTCGTCACCGGCCACGGGGATCGCCATGTCGGTGGCGGCGATCGTGCTCGGCGTCGCGGTTCGGTTGGCGAGACGGGCGTACATGGATCCGGTGCTCGCCATCCCCCCGACCGGATGGGTGCTCGCGGTCGGAATCGGAACGATCGTGGCAGGACCTGGCGGCGTGGTGGTGATGGTGATGATCGTGGGCCTTGTGGCGGCGCGGCTCACTCAGAACGAACCCCTCCCACCGCTCGAACGGCCCAGTGGCAGCGCTCGCGCCGTGTTGTTCGAGGTTCACGGCTCGGTCGTTCGAGTGCTCCCGTCGGCGCGCTCGGTGCTCGAGGTGATCGGGGCAGCGTTGGTGGTGGTGGTGATCGCCATGGCGCTGGGCTCGGTCGTTCGAGCGATCGTGTGGGTCGTAGTGGCCTCGATGATCGCGGTGGCGCTCGACCGCCCGGCATCGTTCATCGAACGTCACAGCCGCATGAGTCGCCGCCAAGCGGTGGCGGCCGTGATCGCCATCGGCACCGTGCTCGTCGGCGCGATCGTCGTGCTCGGGGCGCTCAATGCCTCGTCGACCACATCGGAGTTCAGCAGCGAACTTCCCACGGTTGTGCGAAATCTCGAAGACGCCCCCGTGATCGGCGGTTGGTTGAGCGATCGTGACGCTGCGGTCTGGCTCGACACGCAGCTGCAGGACCTTCCGCAACGTCTCGCCAGCAGCGGCGACGTGTCCGACTGGTTGCCGGTGGTGAGCAATCGGATCATCGACCTGCTGTGGACGTTGTTGCTCGCCGGCGCACTCCTCGTCGATGGCCCGGCGCTCGCTGCAGCCGCCCGACGACGCGTGCCCGCCGACCGGCGCCGCCAGGCCGTACGTCTCTCGACGGTGTCGCTCGAAGCCGTCAGCGCATACCTCGGTGGCGCCATGGTCGTGGCCAGCATCAATGCATCGGTCGTGCTGGTCATCGCGATCGCGCTCGGGCTGACGCTGGCTCCCGTGCTCGCCGCATGGGCGTTCATCTGGAACTTCGTGCCTCAGATCGGCGGCTTCATGGGCGGATTCCCATTGGTGGTACTCGCCTTCACGGTGGGCCCTGGCCGAGCACTGATCGCGGGCGCGGTGTATCTGGCGTATCAACTCGTCGAGAATCACGTGATCCAACCGAAGATCATCGGCGACGCGATCGACGTACCGGCATGGGTGACGCTGCTGGCGGCACTGGCCGGGGGAGCGGTGGCGGGCCTCCTCGGTGCGGTCGTGTTGACACCTCTCGTGGGCGTCATCCACCTGACCATCCGAGCGGCGCGCAGCGAGGACTTCCCCGGTCGAGTGGCCGAGTCTCTGACAACCGATGACGCCGTCGATTCCGTTGACGCCCCCGCGTGATCCACCCCGAGAGCGGCGGCAGCACGCACAAACCGCGCCGGACGTCCGCCCGTGCCAGCTCTTGGACATGGCCAAGATCGAGGCCCGTGCGGTGCGGCGGGCGACTATCGTGTCCCGATGACGGTCGGCGAGGCACCCACATCGCTGGACGACAACGACCTCCTTCCGCTTTTTTCGGCGATGCGCCAGGGTTTCGCCCGCTGTACGTTGATCGTCGACGAGACGGGTGACCCGATCGACTACCGCTTCGACGCCGTGAACGAGTTGTTCACCCAGATGACGGGGTTGGTCGACCCGGTGGGTCGGACCGCGCACGAGTTGGTGCCGGGCTTGGAGCCCGTCTGGGTCGACACGTACGCAAGAGTGGCGATCGGCGGTGAGAGGCTCAGCTTCGAACTGGGCTCGGAGGTGATGGGCCGCTGGTTCGAGGTGTTCGCCTCACCACTGGGCGAAGCGCACACGTTCGCCATCGTCTTCACCGACCAGACAGTTCGCCACGAGGCCCAACTCGCGGCGGCCTCGAGCGAGTTGCGATTCCTCCGGATCGCCGACGAACTGCCGGTCAACATCTGGCTGCGCGACGCGAGCGGGGCACCCACCTTCGTGAATCAGACGTTCTGCGACTACTTCGGGATCAAGCGTTCGGAGGCCATCGGTGGCGAGTGGCACCTGTCGACGCACCCCGACGACGGAACATCATTCGTCGACGACTTCCACGGCGCCGTGGTCGCCCAGCGGGTGTTCGCCAACCGCGTACGGGTTCGCAATGTCGATGGCGATTGGCGTTGGATGGAGTCGTGGGGCACCCCCCGGTTCGGCGACGACGGCGCGTACCTGGGTCATCTGGGAGTCAGCATCGACATCACGGACCGGGTCGAGGCGGAGCAGGAACGGAGCTCGCTCCTCGATCGCGAACGCCAGGCCCGGCATCGAGCGGAGATTCTCGAGAGCCACGCAGCCCAACTCGCTTCTGTTGCCACCAGCGCCGAGATCGCCCACGCGCTCATCGAGAACATCGACGAGGCCTTCGGGCTCAGCATCGCCGCAGTGAATCTCCCCGATGGCGACGAAGTAATCGTGGTCGCCGGTCGACGGGCCGACGCGGAACGTGTCGCCGAGCACCAGGGCATACCACTCGAGACCGATCTCCCCGGCCCTGTGGCGATCGTTGCGAACGAAGAGATCCGACTCGCCACGAGGGCCGAGATCGCCGATCGATTCCCATCGCTCGAGCGGGCGGTCGAACAGTACGGGATCGAGACGCTGCTTGCTGTTCCGTTGCGCAACCAACGCCGTGAGGCGCTCGGGTCGATGGTCGTCGGGGCGGTTGGGGAAGACTTCTTCGACCCGGGAGACCTGGCGCTGCTTCGAGAACTGGCGCTGCAGACCGGTCAGGCACTCGACCGCGCTCAGTTGTACGAACAACTCGTGGTCGCTCATCGTCAACAGCGAGATGTTGCGGTGCGGCTCCAGCAGGCGCTGCTGCCCGACTCGGTGGTTGCGGCCGACGGCGTCGAGATCCACGCCCACTACGTCGCCGCCGACGACGCTCTGCAGGTCGGCGGCGACTGGTACGACACCTTCACGTGGGAGACCGGTGAGATCGCCATCATGGTGGGTGACGTCGTCGGCCACGATCTCGAGGCGGCCGCTCGGATGGGACGGCTTCGTGCTGCCACCGGGGCGCTGGTACCGCTCGGACCGCCGCGTCCGTCCGAGATTCTGCGGGCCCTCGACCTGTGTGCCCGTGGCCCCGAGGGTGTCGACTTCGTCACGGCGGTCGCCGTGGTCGTCGAGCCCCAGCACCAACGGCTGAGCTATGCAAATGCCGGCCATCCCCCTGCGATCGTCGTTCACACCGATGGCCGCGCCGAACTCCTTCAGGCCGCCACGATCGCGCCACTCGGCCGGCTGGTGCCGACCGAATTCCTCGAGATGACGGTGCCGTTCGAGGAGGGTGCAACCGTCGTGCTGTATTCAGATGGTCTCGTCGAACGCCCGGGCCAGGTGATCTCCGACGACATCGAAGGCCTGGCCGGGCTGGCGTCCGAGTCACGCGGGCTCGCCGTAGATGCGCTGGTGGGCCGACTCATCGATTCGGCGACAGCGCACGGCGATGTGCGCGACGACATCGTCGTCGTCGCCCTCAGATCCCTTCGGTGAGTCTGCCTGGCTCACCGACCGCCCGACGGGTGTGATCGTCGCACGGGCGGGGTAGCGCATCGTCATGTCCGTGGATCCGCAACTGTTGGCCGAGGAGGCCGGGCTGCGTTACGTCGTCGCTGACACCCTCGGTATCCAGCGTCGGCGCTGCGGGCGAGGCTTCACCTACATCGACTCGAACGGGAAGGGCGTGACCGGGGTGCGACGAGACCGCATTCAGGCGCTGGCCATTCCGCCCGCGTGGACCGACGTGCGAATTGCGACCACCGCGGACTGCCACATCCTGGCGACGGGGCTCGACGAGGCAGGTCGGCGCCAGTACCGGTACCACGAAGACTTCCGACGCGTCGCCGACACGGTGAAGTTCGCCCGCGTGGCCGTTCTGGGCTCGAAGATTGCTGAGTTGCGCAGCGCCGTCGACGCGGCGATCGCGTCCGACGATGAACGAGAGCGGTTGACCGGGCTCGTCGTGAGGGTGCTCGATGTGAGCCTCATGCGTGTCGGCAGCGAGCGGTACGCCGACGACAACGATTCGTACGGTGCGTCGACATTGCGCCGAGAGCACGTCACGACAGTCGGCGGTCGCGTCGAGATCTGCTTCGTCGGCAAGGGCGGCAAGGAGCACGTCATCGTCGTCGACGATCATGACCTCGCCCGATTCGTCACAGCCCAGACGAAGCGTCGATCGGGTCGGCGTTCATCGCCGGTCTTCTGCGCATCCGACGGCTGGAGCGTCGACGGCGAAGCCGTGAAGTCGTGGCTCCACGACGTGATCGGTGTCGACGCGACAGCAAAGGATCTGCGTACGTGGGGAGCATCAGCTGAGATGGTCAGTGCGTGCTGCGATGAGGCCGATGTCGGCGGCGGAGCGGATCTCGACGGGCGCCTTCTCGCGGCGTTCGATCGTGTCGCCGATCGTCTCGGCAACACCCGCGTCGTGGCGCGGGAGTCGTACGTTGCGCCCGCGATCGTGGAGGCTTTCGTCAGCGGGCGCCTCGACGAGTACTGGGATTCTTCCCGCGGTTCAGCGCGACGATCACGCCAGGAGAGTGCGCTCGACAAACTCCTGCGGACGCCGGCGACATCCTGATCGTTTGGACTTGCCCGGGTCGGGGCAACGTCGGATCAGAGGGCCCTTCGCTCTCGTATCCACCACCCCGATTCACTTCAAGGAGTGTCATGTCCACCGACGCACGAGTCACCAAGAATCTCATCGAAACCCTCAAGGACGGCGCCGACGGTTTCGGCAGCGCCGCCGACAAGCTCGAGTCGTCCGACACGGCGACTCTGGCCGACAGCTTCCGACGCTTCTCGGCCCAGCGATCCGCATTCGCCGCCGAACTGGAGATCCTCGCCGCCGAGTACGGCGACGACATCGACGAGGACGGCTCGGTCAAGGCTGCGGTCCACCGCGGCTGGATGGCGATCAAGGACCTCGCCAGCGGGTCGAGCCCGAGCGGCGTGCTCGATGCGGCCGAGCAGGGTGAGGACTACGCCGTCGAGCAGTACCAGGAGGCACTCGGCGAAGACATCTCTGCCGACCTGCGCATGACCGTGGAGCGACAGTTCGTGGAAGTCAAGGCGGCCCACGACGAGGTCCGCGGACTCCGCAACTCGCTGAGCTGATCTCCGGCGGCGCCGATGCTGACCTCCGCCCGGGTCCATGTCGCTGCGCCCCGGCCGCCATCTGGACCGTCGTCTTGCACGGCGGTCCAGATGCGCGTCTGGACCCGGATCGAGAACATGGGTCGTACCCCTGGTTTCGCTCGACGTGTTGGTGGGTATCGGAACCGCGAACTGCAACCAACACATCAACCGGAGGAAACAGCCATGCGAAATACCGACTTGCCAGATTCGAACCAGGGGCTCGCACGATGACGAACGACCCGAACGATCCGAACCGCATCGTCGTCACGCCGGCGACCCCTGTCGCCCCCGTTGTGCCCGTGGCACCTGCTGCACCCGCCGCCGCTGTAGCGCCTGTCGCGGCGCCCGTGGCGCCTGTCGTGGCGGCGCAGCCTGTTCAGGCCGTCGTCGTGCCGGGCGAGACCGCTACGTCGGTGCGAAGCTTCGCGCCGGATTCGGTGATCGCTGCCGTGGTCGGTCTCGTCCTCACCGTGATCGGGCTCATTGCCGTCACGAGGGCCGGAATCGACGAACCCATCGACGAGCCGCTGGTCGACGTCTTGGGATTCGGTCACACCGCCACGCTCGGAGTGATCGAGATTGCGATCGGAGTCGGCCTTCTGTTCAGTGGGGCATTCCGCTCACGCGGCGGAGCGATCTTCTTCGGTGCCATTTTGGGCATCGCCGGCTTCGTCGCCGCTGTTCAGACCGATTCGTTCGACGAGTCGTTGGGGATCGAGTCGTCGTTCGCGTGGATCCTGGTCGCGGCGGGCGCCGTGGTGGTGCTCGCCGCACTGCTCGTGCCGCGCACCACGACACGCACCCAAACCGTGAGCAGGGTGTGATCGGGCGTTCGAGTCCACCGGTCACGTGCGGTCGCCGCTGTGGTCGGCCGAGAGTGACACGGGTCGCGAGCTTCAGCTGCTCGCGATCGACCGACTTCTGCAGGACGAGTGATGCCCGCTGAATCGACCCTCAGCGAGAGGGAGGCGAGCAGCGGCGCGGCGCCGCCCGTGATCCACGTCGAGTCTCTCAGCAAGGACTTCGGCGATCAGACTGTGCTGAGCGACATCACCTTCGACGTCCAGCCGGGCTCGATCGTCGGCCTCATCGGCCCGAGTGGCTGCGGAAAGACCACCCTGGTGCGGATCATGACCGGGATGATCTCGCCCACCAGTGGCCGCGCCGAGGTCTTCGGTACGGACCCGACCACCTTTTCGGCGGCACAACGGATGAAGTTCGGATACATGCCGCAGCTCCCGGTGCTCTTCCCGAACCTGACCGTGTGGGAAAATCTCAATTTCGTCAGCTCGATGTACGCCGTGCGGCTGCGGGGACGGCGGAGGCGACTCAAGGGCCTGCTCGACTTGGTCGACTTGTCTGATCACCGGTCGAAGACGCTGGCCGACTGCTCGGGCGGAATGCAGCGGCGGGTCGCGTTGGCGGCGACGTTGGCCCACGATCCACAGCTGGTCTTTCTCGACGAGCCGACCGCCGGTGTCGATCCGATTCTGCGCGAGCGGTTCTGGGCGCACTTCCGTGAACTGCGCGACCAGGGCAAGACCATCGTGGTTCCGACGCAACTCGTCAGCGAAGCCGTGTCGTGCGATGTCGTCGCCGTCGTCGCCCACGGCCGCCTCCTTGCCGCTCTGCCTCCCGACGAACTCGCGCCGTTTGCGTACGGAGGACGTCCGTTGGTGGTCGAACTCAATTCGTGGCTGGCACTGCCCGTGATCGAAGGCCTCCGTCAGCACGAGCACGTGGAATCGGTTTCAATGTCCGAAGGGAGAATGGTCGTGGTCGTCCGCTCAGACCTGGCCGACCCCGAGGACTACGTCCGCCGATACCTCGCCGACGCCGACGTGTCGTTCGGCGAGATCTCGGATCTCGACCCGACGTACGACGACATCTTCGTGAAGATCATCGAACACCACGCGCCAGCGGAGTCGGCCCCGTGAGACCGGCAAAGTTGCGCCGAGTTCTCCAGACCGGAGCGTTCTTCCGCAAGGAGAGCCTCGACGTCCTTCGACAACCGTTGCTCCTGCTCACCTTGGTGCTCGGTCCGTTCGTGATCATGGCAATCTTCGGCATCGGATACCGGGAGACGCCCGAGAGCCTGAAGACACTTTTCGTGGCGCCCGAGGGAAGTCCGTTCGCCGAGCGCGTCGAGGAATTCGCTGGCGAGATCGGAGACTACGTCGAGTACGCGGGCCTCACGAGCGACGCCGTCGATGCCGAGCGTCGGCTTCTCGACGACGACGTCGACGTGGTGATCACATTCCCCGACCAACCACTCGAGACGGTTCTCGGGGGCGATCGGGCATCGGTGACGGTGACCCACACGCGACTCGACCCGATCGAACAGACGGCGATCAGCTTCGCCGCCCGACTCGGTGTGGACGAGATCAACAGCCAAGTGCTCGCCGGGATCGTTCAGGGCGGCCAAGACTTCGCCGAGCCAGCCGACGTGGTGTTCGCCGCTGCGGAGTCCGCGGTGGGAACTGTCGAGACGGCCTTTGCGGCGAGCGATCCGGATCAACTCGGGTCGGCGCTCGATGACCTTGCGTTCCAGTCGGATCGACTTGCCCTGTCCATCGATGTGGCGGCGTCGCTCAGCGAGCAGTTCGTCGGCGATTCCGAATCGATGGCCGACCTGCAGGGTCCGCTCGGCGAGATGAGCACCCGAGTCGAGGAACTGCGTGCCGACCCGGAATCGATCACGATCGACGATGTCACGGCGGTGCGGTCGCTGCTCACGACGATCGACGACAACTACGCACAGTTCACGTCGGTTGATCCGGAAGTGCTGGTTCGCCCGTTCGAGAGCACGGTCGAGGTCGCCGTCGACGGCAGCGGCAAGGTGACCGACTGGTACGCCCCAGCTGCTGTGATCCTGATGCTCCAGCAGTTCGGCGTGGCTTTCGGGGCGCTGTCGTTCGTACGCGAGAGACAGTTGGGAATCGTCGACGTCTACCGAGTGGCGCCCGTGAATGCGTTCGAAGCGTTGCTTGGAAAGTACCTCTCCTACCTGGTCATCGGCGGGGCGATCGGTGGGGCACTTCTGGCCCTTGTGGTGGGGGTGCTGGACGTGCCGGTCGCCGGGTCCGTGGGTGATTTGGCTCTCGTCGTCGGGTTGACCCTCTTCGCGTCGATCGGCCTCGGCTTCGTGATCTCACTCGTGTCGTCGTCGGACGCGCAAGCGGTCCAGTACACGATGATCCTGCTGCTTGCGAGCCTGTTCTTCAGCGGATTCTTCCTCGCTCTCGGACAATTGGAGGGACTCGCCGAATACGTGTCGTACCTCCTCCCCGTGAGCTACGGCATGCAGATGCTTCGCGACGTGATGTTGCGCGGCTCGTCACCCGATACCGAGGTCGCAGTCGCCCTTGGTGTCTATGGCGTGATCGCGTTCGGTCTGGCGCTCATCGGCGCTCGTCGTCACATGGGTTCGGTGACGAAGAAGGCTCAGAGCGCCTGAGGGTCTGGCAAGACCGGCGGCTGCGTGGGGTCGGGTTCGAGGGGAGGCGCAGGCTCGGGGTCGGGCACGATCGGCTCGGGCTCCGGCTGCGGGATGATGACCGGCGGCTGTGTCGGCTTCGGATCGGGTTCGGGGACCACGGTCATGTCGGCTCCATTCATCATGGGCTCCCGCTGATGGGAGCCGCAAGACAAGTACCCGCGACCTCGACCCGTCAATCCGCCCGAGGTTGGTCAGGGCGCACCCTCACGATCAGGCCCGGCGAGCCCCGATGAAGCTGAACTTGCCGTCGTGCTCGAGGACGCCCAGATGGATGTCACGCAGATCCTCGAAGCCGGCCTCGCGGGCGGCGCCCACCAGATCGCCCATCGTCAGTCGTTCGGTCCGGAGGCGACCAAAGTCGGGTTCGCCGTCACGCATCACCACGACTGCCTCGCCGTCCAGTGCGCGTTCCCAGCGGGGGAACCGACGGGCGAGCGAATCGCCGAACAGCGTCCAGCACACGAAGGTGGACATCACGATGATCGCGCCGGTCATCGACATGTCCTCCTCGGTCACGCCCTGCTGCACCAGGTCGCCGATCACCACGATGAGCAACAGATCGAGCGGCGACAGCTCGGCGACGCTCCGCTTGCCGGTGCCGCGGACGATCAGCCACAGGAACCAGTAGATGACGGTGGCGCGAATCACGAGCTCCATGGCTGGGCCTCCTACGGCATGACCCTTGTTTCGAAGTCGACACGCACTGCTGCGCCGGCGTCCTGGGCCGACACCGTGATCCACCCGCGTTGGATGCCCCACTGCGCGTTCGGTTGCAGGCGGGCGTCGAAGTCGATCGACAGTATGGACTCGCCGGCGGTCGAGTACGTCCACGTTTCGGTGAAGCCGTCGGAAGCAACCGCATCAGGTTCCGGCGCGAGCCCGTTCTCGTCGAACAGGTCCAGGTACGAGCGAGGAATCTCCACGGTGAGTTCTGCCGGGAGCGCGCTCCCGTCGACTGTTGCGACGGTGATCGTCAGTGGCGTTGGCAGGCCGGGCCTCGACACGCTGGCGTGAGAAACCTCGACGGAGAGATCGCCATCGTGTTGCGATGCGGTCGCGGTCCGCAGTCCGAGGGCGCCTGTGATCGCGAGGACAACGACACCGACGACCACCACCGTCGTCACGGCTCGCAGTACTCGCTCGAAACGGTCCCAGCGCGCTGTGGGCCCGGTCGGCTCAGTCGGCATCGCAGGCCGTTGCGAGCTCTGGGAACTGTTCACGTCGATGTCACAACTCGCAATGCCACGAAACTGCTGTTCCCGAACGGCGTCGAACCCAATCCACCATTCGCGAAAATGAAGCAAGTGGGATCTTGGGCCTCACGACGATTGGGAGTCTGGACCCATGGGTACGTATTCGTATGCAGAAAATTCAGAATCAACACCGACCAACCCGCCGACTCGCCGCTGTTGCGGTCGTGAGCGGACTTCTCCTTGCAGGCGGCCTCACGGCGTGCGGCAGCGACGACGACGGAAACCTCGACGATGATGTCGACACTCCGGTCGACAGCGTCATGGACGACATCACCACGGATGTTCCATTGACGACCGACGGCTGAGTCCACGCTTGCACGGCGCCCCGCTTGCGTGCGGGCGCCGTGCAACGCTCATCTCGACATCAACCACCGACGACGCTCAGGCAGGCTCGTTCGGTTCCTGCGGCGATGCCTCGTCGATCGTGGCGCCTGGCGAGTCCGGATCCGCACCACGCTCGAAGAAGTCCGGATCGGTCGCGTCCGACTCGTCGTTGCGCTGATCGCCGGGTTCATCGGGAAGCCGGTATGCCGGTCGTGGGTGATCTGAGTCGATCGGGTCGGTCGGTTCGTTTGTCGTCATGGTGGCGCTCTACCCGATGATGTCGGTCGCCACACACGGATCGCGCGCTCGGGACGGTTGATGGCCCGCTGGTTCGTCGGGCGTTTGGATTCCGAGACGCACGGGTACGAGCGATGCCATGACAAATGACGGATCCCTCAGCGACGACGACATCACGAGCGCACCGACCGAAGGCGACGAGAATCTCGACGCTCCGGGCGAGCACTCGCACGACACGGGTGACGAGCCGAGCGAAGACGACGAGAACGTCGATGCTCCGGGCGAGCATTCCGGCGACACGGGCGACGAAGCCTGATTCGGCGGTGACCAGCAGCGCACGCGTTCCAGCGGCGACATCGTTGTCGCCGCTGGAACGCTGCGTCGGCGATCTCCACACGTTCAGCTCGGCCTGGGGTCAGCGGCCGCTCGTGATCACGAGCGATCCTGTTCGCTCGTTCGACAGCATCCTGAACCTCGCCACGGTGGACCAGTTCATTTCCTCGTCGGCGCGAACCCCGACCGTCCGGATGGTGCTCGATGGTGTGCCCCTCGACGCGCGCCGGTACTGCCGGTCGATGCGTCTCGGGGGCAAACACGTCGACGACGTCGTCGACCCACGGCTGGTGAGCGAGCAGGTGAGGGGCGGCGCAACACTGGTTCTCCAGTCGCTGCACCGCACCACGTCGGGCGTCGGAACGTTCGTCACCGACCTGCAACAACAAATCTCCCACCCCGTGCAGGCAAATGCGTACCTGACGCCGCCTGATGCGGCCGGACTCGCGGAGCACGCCGACCCTCACGACGTCATCGTCCTGCAGCTTCACGGCTCGAAACGGTGGTGGGTCGAAGGTGTCGGCGACCTCGACCTCCGCCTCGGTGACTCGATGTACGTCCCGGCCGGAGCCCGGCACCGTGCTTCGACGACCGGTGAGGCGTCGCTGCACCTCACTCTCGGGATCATTCGGGTGACCTATCGCGACATCCTTCGGCGCACGCTCGCCGGTGGACCGGCGATTCTCGACGATCCACTTCCGATCGGGTACCGCGACCGAACGCGCTCCGCATCAGAGATGGAGTGTCGGATCCATACGATGTTCGAGGACGTCCGGTTGTTCCTCGCCCGCACCGACATCGAGGCGACTGTCGAGCGCGAGATCCGTCGGCGGCCCACACGCGGATTCTCCGCCGGTCACCTGACGGCGCTGCTGTCGCGCAGCGATCTCGGCGCCGACACTCGTGTCCGGTGGGTCGCACCGGCCCCGATGGGTCGACTCGTCAGCAGCGATCCCTGGCGACCGATTCACGACCTGGATGCTCCTCCCGCATCGAGGGTCGAGGTCGACATGGGAGATCGCGTGTTGACCATCCCGTCGGTGGCGCTTGCGGCGATCGGTGCGCTGAGGATCGACGAATCCGTCCGTATCGGGGACCTTCCTGGTCTCGATCCTCCGAGCCAGATCGTGCTCGGGCGGCGTCTGATCGAAGAGACCGCATGCGTGATCGATTCGAGCGGGCCCGACCATTCGACCTCTGCGTGACAGCTCCTGGTCCAGCGCCCCCAGCGCCGTGCCGGTCGAGTTGCGGGCAACAGCTAGGTTCGCAGCGATGCGAGACCGGGTGAGTGACCTGAGTGGCGATTCGCAGACTGCGCCGATCGATGAACGTGCAGTCCTCGACGTGCTCGCTCATGCAGTGGTCGTGACCGACCCGACCGGCACGATCTTGCTGTGGAACCGTTCGGCCGAGGACCTCTACGGGTGGTCCGAGGAAGAGGTCCTCGGCCGCTCGGTCGTCGAGTTGTTGACGCCACCGGGCGACGAGGAGGCGAACCGACGCGACCTCCACGAGGTGGCGAGTGGAACGCCCATGAGCGGAGACCGCCTCGTGACCCGACGCGGCGGCGAGCTGGTCAGGGTGCGAACCTTCACCCGACCGCTGCTCGACGACGCCGGTCGCATCCTGGCTGTCGTCGGCGGCTCGGAGGACGTGGGTGCGCTGCGCGATGCCGAACAGAATGCACGGGACCTGTCGGAACACTTTCGCTCGGCCGTTGTGACGGGTGGTCTCGGAACGTGGCGCTGGCACATGAGGTCGGGCCAGACCATCTGGGACGAGCGTCTCGAGGCGCTTTTCGGACTCTCACCGGGCGAATTCGACGGCACGTTCGACACCTATGTGTCGCTCATCCACCCCGACGATCGCGAGCGGGTCCTTGCGACGGTGTCGGACGCGGTCGATGAGAAGACGACATACCGCACCGAGCACCGTGTGGTGTGGCCCGACGGTTCCGTCCACTCGATCGTCGGCGTCGGGGGCGTCACGCTCGACGCGAGTGGCGAGGTGACGGGAACCGTGGGATGTTCGATGGACGTCACCGACCGTGTGGAACTGGAGCAGGAGCGCCAGCGGCTCGCAGATCTCGCGATTCTCGCCGCGTCGAGGGAGTCGCTGCTCCGGGAACGACTCGAGTTCCTCAGCGTGATCAACGACGCGCTGAACGCGTCGGGTTCTGTGCGCGAGGTGATGACGAACGTCACGCGGCTCGCGGTGCCGCGCCTCGGAGACTGGTGCGTGATGTACGTGTTGCCGAACGACGGTCGGCCGACACCCGAGGTCGAGGTGTCGCACGTCGATCCGGGCATGGTGAGGCATGCACGAGGGCTCCAGCAGCGGTTCCCGTATCAGCCCGACGCGCCGAGGGGTGTTCCTGCCGTCGTGCGTACCGGTGTCACCGAGTTCTATCCCGAGATCTCCGATCAGCTCCTCGCTGAGTTGGACGTTGCCGATGACGCTGCCGACATCATCGACGAGCTCGACATCCGTTCGACGATCACCGTGGCGATGAAGAAGCGCGGCCGAGTCGTGGGTGCCCTCCAGTTCGTCGCCGGCGGCGCCTCGCGCCGGTACACCTCCGAGGACGTCACTCTCGCGGAGACCATCGCTGGACGGGTCGCGTCGAGCATCGAGAACCTGCGCCTGCACGACGAGCAGCGCGAGATCGCCTGGACGCTGCAACGGAGCCTCCTGCCCGACGCCCTTGCCGACGTACCACGGCTCGACACCTCAGTCCGATACTGGGCAAACGGCCAGTCCACCGAAGTGGGCGGCGACTTCTACGACCTGTTTGCGCTCGACACAGCCGGACGCTTCGGGTTGGTACTCGGCGACGTGTGCGGCACCGGACCGGCGGCCGCTGCGCTGATCGGGCTCGCCCGCCACACCATTCGTGACAGCGCCTGGCACGGCGACGAACCTCGTGCGATCCTCGACTCGTTGAACCGGGCGATCCGGCGATCCCGAACCGATACGTTCCTGACCTGC
>JBGTEH010000301.1:0-2750 GCA_041747915.1 Ilumatobacteraceae bacterium | reverse complement strand
AGGAACCGGAATCCCGCAATGTTACAGATTGGGGAAGAAAATCCCGATCTCGCGTTCGGCGGAGGCCAGCGAATCGCTGCCGTGGACGAGATTCTCGGTGAACAGAATGCCGAGATCGCCACGAATCGTTCCGGGGGCAGCAGAGCGCGGATTGGTGGCGCCCATCATCGCGCGCACGACTTCCCAGGTGTCTTCGGGACCCTCGATCACCATGGCCACGACCGGGCCGCGGCCCATGAACTCGACCAGTTCGCCGTAGAACCCCTTGCCGACGTGCTCCTCGTAGTGCCGGGCGAGAGTGTCGGTGTCGAGCGAGCGCAGCTCCATGGCGACGATGTCGAGGTTCTTGGCCTCGAACCGCGACACAACCTCGCCGACCAGCTTGCGCTCCACGGCATCGGGCTTCAACAGGACCAGCGTGCGATCAGACATGACCGGGGAACCTACCCCCCACTCCCCCCGTCCCCACCCCGAAAAATGTGCTGTGGTGCCCGCTCAGCGCACAAATCACCGCACATTTCAGATCGAGGACGCGCTCCGATCCGAAATGTGCGCTGTCGAGCCCACCTGGCGGGCACCACGGCACATTTTTCGGGATGGGGTCAGTTGGCGGAGCGTTGGAGGACGGGGCGCGCGGCTCCGGCGGTGTAGAGGCTGCCGGTCACCAGGATCGCGTCGTCGCCGTCGGCGTACTCCATGGCTCGCTGGCACGCCGCCTCGACCGAGTCGAACACGTACACATCGTCGCACCCCAGCCTGCGCGCTGCGTCCGCTACGTCCGCCGCTGCGACGCCACGCGGGGACGGGGCCGTGCACGCGAACACGATGTCGAACTCGTCGGCACGCAGAGCCGCGAGCATGCCGTCCGGATCGCGGAGGGTTCCGACGATGAGGATCCGACGACCTTCGGGATCGAAGTCCTGGAAGAACACCTCCGCACACATGTCGGCGCCCGGTTCGTTGTGCGCTCCGTCGACGATCACCAACGGTTGGCGGCCGAGCACCTCGAAACGACCCGGCATCGTGACGTCGGCGAATCCCTCGAGCACGATCTCCTCGGCGATGGGCGCTGCGAAGAACGTCTCCACCGCCACGAGGGCCACCGCCGCGTTCCTGCCCTGATGCACACCGTGGAGCGGGACGTACACGTCGGTGTAGATCGTCGTAGGGGTGCGGATGTCGAGCAACCGTCCGCCGATGGCGAGACGGTTGCCGACGATCTCGAAGTCATCGTCGACAGCGAGCAGAGCGGCTCCGCCCGCGTCGGCGAAGATCGACACGAGGTCGGGCCGGGTCTCGCCGACCACCGTCGCCGAGCCTGCCTTGATGATGCCGGCCTTCTCGCGAGCGATGTCCGCGAGCGTCGGTCCGGCGAACTCCGTGTGATCCATACCGATGTTGGTGACCACCGCAACAGTTGCGTCGACCACGTTGGTGGCATCCCATCGGCCCAACAGGCCGACCTCGATCACCATCACATCGACGGCGACATCGGCGAACCACCGGAACGCGGCCGCGGTCATGATCTCGAAGTAGCCGGGGCGGCGACCAACGATTCCTTCGAGGTCGGCGACCGCGGCGATCTGTTCGGCGAGGTCCTCGTCGGAGATCGGCTCGAGGTTGCGGCTGATTCGCTCGTTGACTCGTTCGAGGTGCGGGCTGGTGTACGTGCCCACGGTGAGCCCGCTCGCCACGAGCAGGCGCGAGATCATCTGGGCGGTCGAGCCCTTGCCGTTCGTTCCGGTGATGTGGATCGAGGGTGCTGCGTGCTGAGGATCGCCCATCGCCGCGCACAGCGCGGTGATCGTGTCGAGCGACGGCGAGGTGATGCGCCCGGTCTTTTCGTAGGTCGCGTGCTCGTCGAGATAGAGCAGCGCGTCGTCATAGGTCATGGAGCCGCTCAGGCTATGGCCGCGAGCGGCGGTTGTCAGGAAGCGGCTTTGCGCTGGCGGCCCGAGGATCGTGGCACGAGCGTCGGATTGACCTTGTCGATGACCGTGGTCTCATCGATGACAACCTTGCCGACGTCGGTTCGACCCGGCAGGTCGTACATCGTGTTGAGCAACACCTCCTCGAGGATCGCCCGCAGTCCGCGCGCGCCGGTGCCTCTCAGGATTGCCTGATCGGCGATTGCCTGCAGGCCATCGGGCGTGAACTCGAGCTCGACGTCTTCGAAGCTGAACACCTTCTCGTACTGCTTGACCAGGCTGTTCTTCGGCTCGACGAGGATCTTCATCAACGCCTCGCGGTCGAGGCTGCCAACGGCGCCGATCATCGGGAGACGCCCGATGAACTCGGGGATCATGCCGAACTTCACGAGATCCTCGGGCAGCACCTGCGCGAACAACTCGCCGGCATCACGGTCGACCGCCGACCGCACGATGCCGTGGAATCCGACCCCCTTGTGGCCGATGCGCGACTCGATGATCTGTTCGAGGCCGGCGAACGCTCCACCGAGGATGAACAGCACGTTGGTCGTGTCGATCTGGATGAATTCCTGGTGGGGATGTTTGCGACCGCCCTGCGGCGGCACCGACGCCTGGGTGCCCTCGAGGATCTTCAGCAGCGCCTGTTGGACGCCCTCGCCCGACACGTCACGGGTGATCGACGGGTTCTCGCTCTTGCGGGCGACCTTGTCGATCTCGTCGATGTACACGATGCCGGTCTCGGCGCGCTTCACGTCGAAGTCGGCCGCCTGGATCAGCTTCAGGAGAATGTTCTCGACATCCTCGCCGACATAGCCGGCTTCG
>JBGTEH010000300.1:0-2570 GCA_041747915.1 Ilumatobacteraceae bacterium | reverse complement strand
ACACGGCGAGGAGGAGACGCTGCGGATCGTCGAGGGTTGGGCCGACAACTCCGAGATCCTGAACAACGACGTCCTGATCCTCGAGTCGCTCGCCGACGGCCTGTGCGAGGTCGGCATCACCAACCACTACTACCTCGCCCGAGAACTCGCTGAGAACCCCGACTTCCCGGTCCGCTCGATCTGGGCCAACCAGGACGACCGTGGAGTTCACGTCAACGTCTCGGGTGGCGGCGTCACGACGTACGCACGACACCCCGAGATGGCCCAGGACTTCCTGGAGTGGCTCGCCACCGACGGCCAGGAAGCGCTCGTCGGCGGCAACTACGAGTTCCCGGCGAACCCCGCCGTCACGCCCGATCCGCTGCTCGCGGAGTACTTCGATGTCGAGTTCGTTCGCGATCCGCTCGACGCCGCCGCATTCGGTGCTCTCAACCCCGACGCCGTCCGCCTGATGGACGAAGCCGGCTACAACTGACCCGCCGCTGACCCAGACCGACCCGAAACTTGCGGGGTGGTGCCCGCTGAGCGGGCACCACAGCTCAAGTTTCGGGTCGGTGGGTTCTGGATTGCGGGTCAGGTGGGGTCGTCGTTGTCGAGTTTGTCGAGGACTTTGTGGGCGGCTTCGGCGAGCTTGCCGCCGACGCCTTCGTGCTCGGCGAGTTCGGCGGCGCGAGCGTCGACGATGCCGAGTGTGGCGCGACCCTGCTCGACGAGCGAGATCTTGCCGTCGTCGTCGAGGTCGTATGCGTCGATCTCGTCCGGCGTGGCTTCCTCGACCTCGTCGTGATGACGAAAGACGTGGCCATCTTCGATCTCGCTGTCGTCCATCGCCCCAGTATGCCCGGAGGTGGCCCCGGTAGGTTGAGCGCCCACCCATGTCCGCCGAGCCGACCCTTCGTAGCGACTGGCGCGAGACGCCTCACCCTCGGCGGCTGTCGCTAGGTCACCCTCGACGGTTGGACATCCTCAACCGACACCGAGAAGCAATCGAGCAGGGAATTCCCGTGTACTCGGACCCGACGAGTGGGCTGAGCGTGTTCACCGCCGAGTTCCTCGCCCGACGCGGCAACTGCTGCGACAGCGACTGCCGTCACTGCCCGTTCGTCGTCGAGCTCTGACACTGCGCTCCAGTCGCAGGCTTGCAGGGCGACTTTCGTACGATCTTGCTGTTTCGTCGCCCGGCGAGGCGCGCGACGAGAGGACACCCCCACACGTGAAGTTCGGACTCGCATTCGCCAGCAGCATCGCGTTCGACCAAGAGGCCACACTCGACATCTGTCGCGCCGCCGAGGAGTCGGGTTTCGAGTCCCTGTGGGGTGGAGAGCACGTGATCCTGCCCACCTCGATCGAGTCTCGCTACCCGTACACCGCCGACGGCAAGATCCCCGCCGAGCCCGACACACCGATCCCCGACCCACTCATCTGGCTGGCCTTCGCCGCCGCCGCTGCGCCGACGCTGCGGCTCGGCACCTGCATCCTGATCGTTCCGCAGCGCAACCCGCTCATCTTGGCCAAGGAACTCGCCACGCTCGACCGCATCTCGGGTGGTCGTGTCGAACTGGGTCTGGGAGTGGGCTGGATGCGAGAGGAGTTCGACGCCCTCGGCGTGCCGTGGGAGCGCCGCGGCGCACGCAACGACGAGTACATCGCCGCGATGCGCGCACTGTGGGCGGGCCCCCACGCCGAGTTCCACGGCGAGTTCGTCGACTTTCCGCCCGTCACGTGCAGCCCGCGCCCGGTGCAGGAGTCGATCCCCGTCCTGGTCGGCGGCGACACCGACGCCGCCATCTCGCGTGCGGTACGCATCGCCGACGGCTACTTCCCCGGCGAGGGCGACACCGAGCGACTGACCGCACTGCTCGCCAGGCTCCAAATCGCTGCGGAGGCAGCCGATCGCGATCCCTCGAGCATCGAGATCAACGCGATGTTCAGCAACCACATGGGCGACCCACTCACAGGCGTCGAACAGTTCACCGCCGCCGGCGTCGGGCGGATCATGGTGCCCGCCTTCTTCTTCGCCGGCCCCGGCGGACTCGACCGGCTGCGGGCGTTCGGCAACGACGTCATCGCGCAGACCAACTGACCCCCACTGCTCGACCTCACTCGGCGACCGTCGTCGACAAACACAACCTCACGTCAGTCCCGTCATCACCCCCCTCGTCAACATCCCTCGTCAACATCAAGGAGCACCATGGAAGCGTTCGATCTCAGTGGACGGGTCGCCGTCGTCACCGGCGGTGGCCAAGGCATCGGCGAAGGCATCGCCAAGAACCTCGCGAAGGCGGGCGCATCGGTGGTCGTTGCCGCTCGCCACTCCGACCGCATCCAGCGCGTCGCCGACGACATCGTCGCGGCCGGCGGCCAGGCGATCGCCGTCACCACCGATGTCACCGACAAGGAGGCCCTCGAGGCGCTCGCCGACGCCGCCGTCGAATCGTTCGGCGGCCTGCACGTGTGGGTCAACAACGCCGGAGGATCGACCATCCGAACACCGCTGAAGGACTTGGCGGAAGACGACTGGGCCTCGTGTCTCAGCCTCAATCTCACCTCCGTCTGGCGGGCATCGATCA
>JBGTEH010000299.1:0-1634 GCA_041747915.1 Ilumatobacteraceae bacterium | reverse complement strand
GAGGCTGTGTCATTAGGTGAGCGGGGTGGGCCGCGACGCGTGTCGAGTTCTGGGTGGTCATCGTTCGAGTGGTTTCGGTTGCTGGCGGTGGCCCGACAGGCCCCGTCAGGTGGCCCGGTTGTGCATGATCGTGAGGTTGTGGCCGGTGAGGATCCAATGCCATTCGGCTCGGACGTTGTCGTGACCGCGGCGAAGGAACCGGGTGATCCGCCGGTTCGTCTTGATGTCTCCGAAGACTGGCTCGATGATCGTCTTGCGCTGCTTGTAGAGGCTCCGCCCTGTCGGCTTGGTGAGGCGGGTCTCCATCTCGTGACGCAGCCGGGTTGCCCGGGTCGGGCCCGGTGGTCGCTTCGGTCGGCCTCCGGGCATGACCGGTCGTGGCACGACATCGGGACCGCCACCGTTCTTCCACTCCAGTTTCAGCACGCAGATCCGACTGAGGTCGAGCCCGGTGAGTTCAGCAGCTTCACGGAGCAGCAGCTCGCCCTTGACCACCCGGGCGATCACGGCGACTCGGTGGGCGCGGATCGTCTCAGCTTTCGCGTCGTGTTCGGCGACCGCGGCTTCCCACGCGACGAGATCGGGTTCGGGTATCGGGTCGGGCGCGTGGTCGGGCAGCTTCTGCGCCGTCGCGATCAGCACGTCGGGCCGATCGTCGTCGGCCTCGATCGCATCGATCGCTTCGGTGCTCCAATAGCCGGCATCGGCGATCACCAGCCCGGCGGTCTCACCGGTCGCCGTCTTCACGGCAGCACCGATGCGGTCGACCATCGGCACCAACATTCCCGGATCACCAGGTGCGGCCGTGATGTCAGCAGCGACGACGATGCCGCCCTGGGTGGCGGCGGCTTGGGCGTTGTAGCCCTGCACCCAGCCGCCACCGGAACGGGGCATGATCCCCGAATCGGGATCGGTCATGTTCATTCGATGATCACATGGCTCGTCGGCGCGTTCGTCGAGCCGACGCCGGATCCACTCCCGCATCTCGTCGTCATCGAACATCTCCTGGATCGGCCCCGACCGCCCCGACTCATCGGCGTCGTCTTGCGCGTCGTTGGCCTCGACCGTGTCCGCCCACGACGCGAACGCGGCACGGAGATCCTCGAGCTTCACGTTCCGCGATGGCGACGAGTTCCCGGGCATCTTCGTGCCGTCCAACGCGATCAACACCGGATCGACCAACCCGGCCTCGGCGGCGAGGCCGACGATCTGCGCGAACAAGTCCTTGAGGTCCTCGCGATGGCGGACGATGAACCGACAGATCGTGGCGTGGTCCGGCCGCTCATTCGCCGCCACGACACGGAACCCGACATCGACCGCCAACGCCCGCTCGATCCGACGCGACGAGATGATCCCGGACATCGACGCATACAACGCGATGCCGACCATCACCTCGGGGTGATACGCCGGGCGACCGCGATCGAAGCTGGTCTGCGACTTCGCCACGAACCGCGACAGATCCAGCTCCGCCAGCATCGCCACCAGAAACAAGGCCGGATGCCCCGGCGGCAGCCAATCACGCACATCCGGAGGCAACAAGTACTGCTGATCGCGGTCCATCCGCCGAAACCGTGCACCCATACCACGATCATGAACGACCGCGACGAAAATCGCGAGCTATTGCGACAGCCTCG
>JBGTEH010000298.1:0-9727 GCA_041747915.1 Ilumatobacteraceae bacterium | reverse complement strand
TTGCCGTGCTGCTCGGCGGCGTCGACGGCCCCGTGGCGCCGGGGTCGCGGGTGCCGGCATTCACGTTCCCCGAACAGGCCGCTGCCGTCCTTGGCCGGTCGTTTGCCTACGCCCGGTGGCGCGCCGACGAAGCGACCGAGCCCGACGACGTGGTGCGACCGGTCGACCCCAAAGCTGCGCACGTGATCATCACTGCGGCGCTCAACGCGGCACCCGACGTCACAGTCGGATCTCCAGCCGATGCACCGCCGGAGGACGGATCGGATGAGCCCGGCGACATCCACGTCGATGTCAGCACCCAGCGCCGCCTCCTCGCCACGTACGGCATCGAGATGGCCCGTGCCATCGAATCGACGCCGTCGACCGCCGTCGCCGATGCGCTCGACATCGGTTTCCCGATCGCCGTCAAGGCGGTGCGTCGGCGCGCCGGCAGATCTGCGCGCGCCGGGGTCGCGCTCGATCTCGGATCCGACGCCGATGTCGTCGAGGCGCTCGCCGTGATGCGCGACTCGCTGGGCGACGACGCCGACGACCTCGTCGTGCAGGCCATGACATCGCCGGGAGTCGACGTGCGCATCCGCTGCGACCACGACGACCGGCTCGGCGCGATCGTCACCGTCGGCCTCGGTGGAGCGCAAGCCGATGCGATCGACGACCGCAGCAGCCGACTGGCACCCGTGTCGCCTGCAACGGCCACGACCATGCTCCGCGAGACTCGGCTGTCGGCCGCGCTGGCCACCGCCGACCTCGACTCCTCGTCGCTCGTCGACGCCGTGGTGTTGGCGGCGCAGCTCGCATCCGACCACCCGGCGATCGCCGAGCTCGATCTCAACCCGGTGATCGTGTCCGACGCTGGAGCGGTCGTCACCGATGCTCTCATCCGCCTCACGCGACACATCACCGACGACGCACCCCTGCGTCGGCTGGAGTGAACACGTGAGCCCCGGCGCCATCACCGCGCTCGTCGTTCTCCCTGTCGTTCTGGCCGTCGTCTACGTCTGGTACCGACGGACGACAAGCACGGCGGAGCTCGCCGAGACACCGCCCATCTCGGGCGTTCGGCTCACCGCCGAGGCGCTCCACCGAGTCGTCACCCAACCGTGGCGAGTGGTGTACGAGATCACCGCGCTCGGCGCGATCGACCACGTGATCATCGGGCCACCCGGTGTGATCGCCATCACGACGGTCGTGGCCGACCGACCCTCGGCATCGATTGCTCCGACGGACGTCGCTCAACTGACCGCCGACGCGGCGATCCAGCGCGGGCCCATCGACGAACTGGCGCGTCACAGCGGCGCGTCCTGTCGGCTCACCGCGCGGATCTTCTGGGGTTCGCCAGATGTCGCTCGGCCGGCCTTCGACGAGATCGTTCATGCCAGCCAGCTCGTCGAGGGCCAGCGCCTCGCCGAGTGGCTCGCCGCACTCGAGACGGCCGACGACCGCATCAGCGCAGCGGAGATCGACCTCGCGTGGAGGGCCGTCGTCATGGGAATCGGTCGGCCTGACCCCCTCGCGTGATGCGCACTAGCGTGCTCATATGACCACGCCCGAGGACTTCACCGGCCCGACGACGGAGTTGCTGCAAGCGCTCATCCGTAACGCCTGCGTCAACGACGGCACGCCGGACTCCGGCGAGGAGACACGCAACTCCGACCTGCTGTTCACCTACCTCGAAGGTGCGGGTGTCGAGATCGAACGCTTCACGCCTCGGCCGGGACGCGACTCCATGGTGGCACGAATCGCCGGTTCCGACCCCGATGCGCCGTCGCTGTGTCTCATGGGCCACACCGACGTCGTGCCCGTCAATCCCGACGGATGGCGCCACGATCCGTTCGGCGCCGAGATCATCGAGGGCGAGGTGTGGGGACGCGGCGCCATCGACATGCTCAACCTCACCTCGTCGATGGCCGTCGCGTTCCGACAACTCGCTACCGACGGATTCCGGCCGAAGGGTGACCTGATCTACTTCGGCGTCGGCGACGAGGAGGCTGGCGGCGCATGGGGCGCCGAGTGGATGGTGGAGCATCACTGGGACGCCATCGAGGCCGACTATGTCCTCACCGAACTCGGCGGATGGTCGTCGGTCGGCCACGACGGTCACCGAACGGTCACGGTGAACGTCGGCGAGAAGGGGCTGGCGTGGAGGCGGTTGCGGGTGAGCGGCACGCCGGGCCACGGGTCGATGCCGTTCGGTTCGGACAACGCGCTCGTCAAAGCAGCGGAGATTGTTCGACGGTTGTCGAATTTCCGCCCGGCCGCGCACATCGACGACATCTGGCGCGCTCAGGTCGCGGCGATGGATCTGCCTGACGAGATCCGCGACGGTCTCACCTCGACCGAGCAGATCTTCGCCACCCTCGAACAGATGCCCGTTCCGGTCGCCCGCCTGTGCCATGCCTCGACGCATACGACGATCTCGCCGAACGTCGTACACGGGGGCCAGAAGACCAACACGATTCCCGATGTCGTCGACGTCGACGTCGACATCCGCACCGTGCCCGGCACGACCCGCGACGACGTGGAGGCCATGCTGCGCGAGGCGCTCGGGGACATGTTCGACCAGGTCGACATCACCGTGCTGCAGCACAGCGACCCGAGTTCGTGCGAGTTCGGACCGACCAACCCCCTGTGGGAGTCCGTCACCAAACACACCCAGATCGCCTATCCGGGAGCCGAACTCGTGCCAGGCCTGATCGTCGGCGGCACCGATGCACGGTTCTATCGCGAGCGCGGGATCGCGGCCTACGGCGCCGGTCTCTTCTCCCCGGAGATGGACTTCGCCACGTTCGGCTCCCGCTTCCACGGCAACGACGAACGCATCGACGTCGAGTCACTCGGGCTGTCGGCCAACTACTTCCACGGCATCGCCAAAGATCTCACCGGCTGACCCCTGACAGGTGGCGGTTGGGTGGTGGACAGTCGGGGTCAGCGGAACAGGTCGCGTTCGGCGTCGCGCAGGACCGGCGCCATGCTGGCGTCGTCGTCGGTCGTCCAGTCGTGACCGCGAATGACCGCAACCGGCACCCGGCTGGTGTTGCCCTTCACCAGTTCCGCTGCGGCGGCGAGCTCGTCGGCCACACAGATCTCCTGCACCCGGAACTCGTGACCGTGCGGGTCGTGTTGGCCGATGTAGCTGTACAGCGGATTCATCCCGGCGATGCCGATCGCTACGTCGGTCTGCCCTTCTCGCCACGGTCGCCCGAAGGTGTCGCTGATCACGACCGACACGTCGACACCGAGTTCAGCGAAGCGAGCACGGAAGCGCCGAGCCGACGAGTCGGAGTCCTTCGGCAACACGAGCACGCGACCGTGGGCACCGCTTGACGACTGATCGACGCCCGAGTTCGCGCAGCAGAAGCCGTGATGGGTCTCGGTGATCAATACCGGCCCGATCTGGCGGATGATCCGCTTGGACTCGCGCAACACCACTTCGACGACCCGCGGATCCTTCTCCCAGCGCTGCGCCCACGCACGTGCGAACGCCGACGGTTCGACCTCGTCGAGTTCGATCGCGCACCCCTCCGCCTTCGAGACGATCTTCGAG
The DNA here is from genome assembly GCA_041747915.1 of Ilumatobacteraceae bacterium. Lineage (GTDB taxonomy): Bacteria > Actinomycetota > Acidimicrobiia > Acidimicrobiales > Ilumatobacteraceae > Sva-07. The sequence continues at coordinate 6,183 of JBGTEH010000298.1, read as the reverse complement.
GTGATCACCACCACATCGCGATCAGAGATCGGCGATCCGCTCGTTGCAGCGGCATCGACGATCTGCGAAGCGATGTCGTCACCGGACTCGATCTCGGGCAGGCCCGTCACGCCGAACACCTCGAGGCGCGTCATCGGCGGTTCGGCCGACCCGTGACATCTGCGTGCAGCATGGGCGCACGGTACCCGATGGGCCAACATGGGGAGATGGCGCACGATCGCGATGCCCCCCACACCGGCTCAGCCGGCCACGACATCTCGGAGATCTTCGATCCGACGGCCTGGAGTGCCGTACCCGGCTTCGACTTCAGCGACATCACCTATCACCGCAGCGTCGACGCCGGAGTGGTGCGCATCGCATTCGACCGACCCGAAATCCGCAACGCATTTCGACCTCACACCGTCGACGAGTTGTACACCGCGCTCGATCACGCACGCATGTCGACCGACGTCGGTTGCGTCCTGCTGACCGGCAACGGTCCGTCACCGAAAGATGGCGGCTGGGCGTTCTGCTCCGGTGGCGACCAGCGCATCCGTGGGCGAGACGGCTACAAGTACGCCGAGGGCACAACGGCCGACACGATCGAGCCCGGTCGGGCCGGACGCCTGCACATCCTGGAAGTGCAGCGACTCATCCGGTTCATGCCCAAGGTGGTCATCTGTGTTGTGCCCGGCTGGGCTGCCGGCGGAGGCCACTCGCTGCACGTGGTGTGCGATCTCACGCTCGCCAGTACCGAACACGCTCGCTTCAAACAGACCGATGCCGATGTCGCCAGCTTCGACGGTGGATTCGGCTCGGCGTACCTCGCCCGACAGGTGGGCCAGAAGTTCGCGCGAGAGATCTTCTTCCTCGGACGCGAATACAGCTCCGACGACATGGTGGCGATGGGGGCCGTGAACGCCTCGATCCCCCACGCCGAATTGGAGGCCACCGCGCTGCAGTGGGGCCGCGAGATCTGCGCCAAGAGTCCCACCGCGCAGCGCATGCTGAAGTACGCGTTCAACCTGATCGACGACGGCCTGGTCGGCCAACAGATCTTCGCCGGCGAAGCCACCCGCCTCGCCTACGGCACCGACGAAGCCCAAGAAGGCCGCGACAGCTTCCTCGAGAAGCGCCCCGCCGACTGGTCCGGATCCCCCTACCTCTTCTGATGCCCCCGAACCTCCAACCACACATCCCAATCCGTTTGCGGCGCGAATTTTGTGAGGTGGCCCACCCAAAGCGCGCCGCAAACGGGATGGGTGGGTGCGCTCCGGACCACTTCGCCGCGGCACCGACGCCCGACCACCAATCCGTTTGCGGCGCGAATTTCGTGAGGTGGCCCACCCGAAGTGCACCACAAACGGGGTGGGAGGGGGGCTCGTGAGGGGAGATGAGGGGGAGATGAGGGGGTGCTGACGAACGTGATCCAGATCGAGGACCCGGCAGATCCCCGGTACCGACAGTTCCGCCTCAACGAGCGAGGATTGGCCAACCGCAGCGAGAAGCGCGACGACGCCGGAGCGGGAATGTTCCTCGCCGAAGGCGACCTCGTCGTCGAACGGGCGCGAGCTGCCGGTTGCCGGCCGGTGGCCGCATTGGTCGACATCGACCGCGTGCCCGCTGTGGCATGGGGCCTCGACTGCCCGGTGTACGGCGGCGGACTCACGGTGCGCAAGGAGGTGCAACGCCTCGGCATGCCCCTGTCGATCGTTGCCCTGTTCGATCGGCCGCCACGTCCGTCGGTCGCCGAACTGGCGAAGCATGCGCGGCGACTGGTGGTGGTCGAGGGCGTCGACAACCCGTCCAACATCGGCTCGATCATTCGCAACGCTGCGGCTCTGGGCTGGGACGGACTCATCCTCGACCACACCAGCGCCGACCCCCTCGCCCGGCGATCGCTGCGAGTGGCGATGGGCACGGTCTTCTCGCTCCCCCACGCTCGCACCCGCACGCTCGCCGCGGATCTGGAGAACCTCACCGACTTCGAGCACTACGCCCTGACGCCGACGCCCACGGCGGTCTCGCTCGACCACGTCGATCCCGGCCCGAAGGCGACGATCCTCATCGGTTCCGAGCGAGCCGGTCTCAGTCGGGAACTGCTCGATCTCGCCACGCCGGTGCACATCCCGATGGCGGCCGGCGTCGACTCGCTCAACGCCGCCGCCGCCACTGCGGTGGCCTGCTACGCACTCCGCCGGCAGTCCGGGGAGAATGAACCCCGATGACCGCCGTCCTGCTGCTCTCGTGTCCCGACCAACGAGGCGTCGTCGCGGCCACCGCGCGGTTCATCGCCGATCACGACGGCAACATCATCCACGCCGAACAGCACGTCGATCCAGGGACGGGTGCGGGTGATGCGACGTTCTTCCAGCGAGTCGAATTCGAACTCGACGGGTTCGGACTCGACCGCTCCGCGATCTTCGACGCCTTCGTCCCGACAGCCGACCGATTGGGAATGAGCGTCGATCTGCGATTCAGCGACGTGCCCACCCCGACGGCGATCATGGCATCGAAGCAACCACACTGCCTCTACGACCTGCTCACCCGCTGGCGCAACGGTGAACTGCCGATGGACCTCCGCGTCGTCGTGTCGAACCACGACTATCACGCCGACATCTGCGCCCACATGGGCGTTGCCTACCTACACGTTCCGGTCACCGCCGACACGAAGGCGGCGCAGGAGGAGGACGTTCTCGAAGCCCTCGCGGACCGCGAGGTCGATCTGATCGTGATGGCGCGCTACATGCAGATCCTCAGCGACCGATTCGTCGCCGCTCATCCGAACCGTGTCATCAACATTCACCACTCGTTCCTGCCCGCATTCGTCGGAGCCAACCCGTACCGCCAGGCGTACGAGCGCGGGGTCAAACTGATCGGTGCAACGGCCCACTACGCCACAGCCGACCTCGACGAGGGTCCGATCATCGAACAGGACACCGTTCACGTGACCCATCGCGACGATGTGCAACGCCTCACAGCGCGCGGTCGCGACCTCGAGACGATCGTGCTCGCCCGAGCGGTGCGAGCCCACCTCGAGCACCGCGTCATCGTCCACGGCCGCAAGACCGTCGTCTTCTCCTGACCTCCAACTCCCCGAAAAATGCGCCCTGGTGCCCGCTCAGCAGGCAAATTCCCGCAAGTTTCGGGGTTCTGGGGGGTCAGGTTGGGGCGGGGCGGCGGGAGCGGCGGGCCCGTGGAGCAGTGCCGCTCGGCTCCCACGAGAACTTGCGGAGCGCGATGATCATGCCGACGACTCCCCATGCGGCGATGAACGCCAGCTTGTCCCATTGGAACGCCGGTGGTTCGACGAAGGGGGTGAAGCAGGCCTGCAAGGCTTCCACGAACGGCCGTAGTGGGAAGAGATTGCCGACGACCTCGATCCAGCGCGGTGGATCGTCGAGGCGGATGAAGATGTTGGACACGAACGCCAGCGGCAGGATGATCGCGTTCGCGGCGGCCGAGGCCGACGAGGCCGACTTGACGAGCGAGGCGAGCGCCATGCCGAGAGCGGCGAACGAAGCCACACCGACGATGAACGTCACCAACGCGGCCGGCATCTTGGCGGGATCGATCTCGAGGTCGTAGGCGACGACGCCCAGCATGATCATTGCGGTGACTCCGACGAAAGCGATCACGATCGACGAACAGATGAAGCCCCCGATGTACGTCCACGTCGGCAGCGGTGTGCCGCGCCAGCGCTTGAGCACCCCTTCGTCGCGGCGGATCGGCACCAGGTTCGCGAGGTTCGTGAACGTGGCCGAGGCCGCTGTGAACGCCGCGAGGCCGCCGGTGTAGAACTGCCGTGACGACCAACTTCCCTCCGGCGTGACGATCGTGGAGTTTCCGAACAGTGCGTTGATCAGCACGAGCATCACGAGCGGAAGACCGAGTGTGAAGAAGATGGCGACCGGGATTCGCCAGAACGTGACCAGCTGGTAGTGGGTCTGCGTCACGAGAAGGCGTCCGGTCGACGGCAGTGGGGTCACCTCTCGACCTCGTCATCCGAGCGCGCCTCGTCCGAGAGCCTCAGGTAGACGTCCTCGAGCGATGCGCGACCGACCGTGAGCGAGTCGAGTTCGACGCCGGCCTCGATCGCCCATCCGGTGAGACGATGCACGACGGCGGTCGGTTGGTCGACGTTGGCCTCGATCAACCGTCCCGACAGCCGGAGATCGGTCTGCATCACCGGTGCAAAGGTGGCCACGGCGTCGCTCGGGTCGATGGAGTCCGGCACGACGAAGCTCACGACCGTTCCGCTGATGCGGTTGATCAACTCACCCGGGGTCCCCTCCGCGACGAGTGCGCCCTGCGACAGCACCCCGACACGGGTCGCCAGGTGCTCGGCCTCGTCGAGGTAGTGGGTGGTGAGCATCACGGTGGTGCCATCAGCGCCGAGCGCCTCGATGAGATCCCACGACCGCCGCCGCGCCGCGGGGTCGAATCCTGTGGTCGGCTCGTCGAGAAAGAGCACATCCGGCCGTCCGACGATGCCGAGCGCTAGATCGACGCGACGGCGTTGGCCTCCCGACAACGAGCCGACACGTGCGTCGATCTTCTCCTCGAGACCGACGAGCGACACCACCTCGTCGGTGGCCCGACGCGAGCGATAGCACCCACCGTAGAGCTCGATGACCTCGCGAACCGTGAACTCAGGCTCGACTCCCGACGCCTGCAGCACGATGCCGATGCGGTCACGGAACTCCCGACCCGCGCCGGCAGGGTCGACGCCGAGCACTTCGACGACACCCGACGAAGCGCGGCGGTGACCTTCGAGGATCTCGATCGCGGTGGACTTTCCGGCACCGTTCGCCCCGAGGAGCGCGTACACCTCGCCGCGCTCGACCCGGAACGACAGGCCGTCGACCGCACGCACGGCGCCGTAGTCCTTGCGAAGGTCTCGAACGTCGATCACGGCCATGCGGGCGCGACGCTATCCCCGCGATCCGTGCGTCGAGATCGGCAGCCCGGTGTCGTTGCGGAGGTGTTCAGCGGCCGGCCCGAAGTACGCCATCAGCTCGTCGGCCACACCCACAGCGACGTCATCGGCCGCACACGCCGACTCGACGGCGGCTGCCATGTGGGCCAGCCAATGGTCACGTTGCAGTGGCCCGACGTGGAACGGGAGATGGCGCATGCGCAGCCGCGGATGGCCGCGCTCGTCGTTGTACGTGGTGGGTCCACCCCAGTACTGGGCGAGGAACAGGGTGAGGCGACGGCGGGCACCGGTGAGATCGGGTTGCTCCGGATACAACGGCAGCAGGACGGGGTCGCTCGCGACACCGACGTAGAACGCATCGACCAATCTCTCGAAGAACGGCATGCCGCCGACTCTGAAAAACAACGTGGGCGCCGTGTTGTCCACGGCGCCCACGCTAGGGGGATTCTCCCGGAAGCGAGAAGGGGGATCGCTTCGGAAGATCTTGTTCGGGCCTGCGCTTGGAGCGGCGGGCCCGGCGGACGCCTCAGGCGTCGGCGAACATCGACTCGGCGTCGAACTTGCGGTACTCGACGAGTTCTTCGGTGTTGATCACGAAGGGCGTCTGGTCATTGCACGGATCGAGCACCAGGGCGTCGTCGGTCGCGAGCAGTACCAGCACGGTGATGACGTCGTTGTCGGGAGTCTTGATCTCGATCACGTCGCCGGTCTTCAGCTGTTCCATCAACATCGTCGTCATGTGTCGTTCCGTTCGTTCTGTGTGGTCCATGTCTTGCGTTGTTCAAGACATCGGTAACAACATCGATCGGCTTGAGGAATTCCCATGACTCGACGTGTCAAACGTCACCGGCGCTGAATCAGTGGAAATCTGGCTCGGCGTAGTCGGGGAAGATGTCCGGGAGGCCGTCGCTGACCTTGACCGGATAGACCGGCTGGCGCTTCTCGAGGAAGCTCTCGACGCCTTCTTTGGCGTCGTCGCTCGCACCGCGCGCCAGGATCCCGCGTGAGTCGACCCGGTGCGCTTCCATTGGATGATCGGCTCCCAGCATCCGCCACAGCATTTGGCGGGTGAGTGCCACAGAGACCGGCGCCGTGTTGTCGGCAATCTCCCGAGCGATTTCCCGGGCGGCGGGGAGCAAATCGTCCGGTGCGTGCACGCTGCGGACGAGACCCCGATCGAGCGCCTCAGTGGCGGGAAAGACCCGGCCGGTGTAGCACCACTCGGCGGCAGTACTGATCCCCACGAGGCGTGGGAGGAACCACGA
>JBGTEH010000297.1:0-4935 GCA_041747915.1 Ilumatobacteraceae bacterium | reverse complement strand
CGTTGCGGCGGTCGATGTGAGCTCGGGGATCGAGAGCACGCTCGCCATGCTGGCGTCGAAGCTCGCCCACGTCGACGTGATCACGGACTTCGGCACCGACGTGCCCACCGTCGACGGGTTCGCCGCCGAACTCAACCAGGTGTGGACCAATCTGATCGACAACGCGATCCAGGCCATGGACGGTCGAGGAACATTGCGGATCGCCACGGCCGTCGACGGCGCCGAGCTGGTGGTGGAGGTCACCGACTCCGGTGCGGGCATCACGCCCGACGTACTGGCACGGATGTTCGAGCCGTTCTTCACCACCAAGGACGTCGGCAAGGGAACCGGGTTGGGCCTCGACATCTCGCGGCGCATCGTGGTCGACCGTCACGCCGGCGACATCAGCTTCACGTCTGAGCCCGGTGCGACCACCGCACGCGTGCGTCTCCCCATCCACCGCTGACCCCGTTCGCTCCGCCCCGCCCCATTCACGTTTGTGGTGCACTTCGGGTGGGCCGGGTCACCCAATTCGCGCCGCAAACGGTTGTTCACGGCCCGGGACCGTTGAGCCCCCATCTACGTTTGTGGTGCACTTCGGGTGGGCCGGGTCACCCAGTTCGCGCCGCAAACGGTTGGGTGAGGAGGTCTTTGACGACGGCTGAGCTCTCCTCCTCCAGTGCGGTGCACCGCGCGAGGGTCTCGCGAGCGGCGGGGTCGGTGACGGCAGTGGCCATCTGCACCCAAGCTTGCGCACCCTGCAGCTCGGCTTCCGACTGCAGGAAAAGTTGCTCCTCCACGCTGTACGGCGCGAACACCTCGTAGTACACGGCGATCGCAGCAGGAAGCGCCGCATCGACGGCGGCCTGATCGTCGGCCGACACCGGGAAGAGTTCGGCGACGAGGTCGGCGATCTCGTCCTCTCGACGGGCGCAGCCGTGCAGTGCGTCCGAGTGTTCGGGCGCCGCTTCCGCCCAGGTTCGATAACGGGCGGCGGCCGATCGTTCGAGCCCCGCCAGGAACGCCGGCCGGGCGGCATCGGACACGCTGGAGATGTGCGAGCGCAACAGCGCCCCGAACTGCGGAACGTCGGGCATCGCCCCATCATTGCGTGTCGGCCAGTACGGCCGCCCCATCGGCGCAACCGGCCGTGCAGACCTCGTGTCGCGCCCGCCGGAACGGGCCACGTCAATTCTCTGCGGAATAGGTCCCGGGTGTTGAGACTCATTCCGCAGAGAATCGGTCGCTGGGAGCCCCGGCGCAGTCGGACCCGGGGGAGAGGCGTCGCAGTCGATGTGACCGATGCCTCGCGGCTCGCGTGCGCATTTTCGTCATCTGTTCGTAACATTGGATTTCCGACCACCAGGCTCAGCAGGCACTGCCTGTGCCCAAGCGCCGTGCGGAACCGATCTCGGTCCCGCCCGCCAAGGAGTGTCATGAACCCCCAAACCCCCGATCCGCGCGTTCACGCGTCCCGTCGTCTCGTGCGCCGATCAGCGACCTTCCTCGCGACAGTGGTCGTAGCCGTTGGCGTTCCACTCGTGGCGCGGGCTCTCGACGACGAGGCGATGCGCGTGGGTTCTGCCGCCGTCGATGAGTTCGAGCTTCCAGCTGCTGGCGGCGCAACGGCGAGGGACTCCGATCAGTTCGACGAGGGCCGCCCGACCACGCAATCGGCGCGCCAGCGCGACCTGTCGCCGTCGACGGACCCGGCGCTGGAGGAAGCCGTTCGCGTGCTCACCGACAGTTACGAGTGGGATGAGCGCACCTTGCGAGTCGGCGCACTCCAGGACCTGATCGGCGTCGACGTCGACGGTTGGTACGGGCAGTCGACCTCGCAAGCTCATCGCTCCGCGCTCGAGTTCGTCGGCTTGCCGACCGACACGGTGCCGGCACCCGAGATTGCGCCAGGCCCGTCAGCGAGTCAGTGGGCGGCGTTGCGTGAGTGCGAGGCGGGCGGCGATTATTCGATCACCAATCCGTCGGGCAAGTACCGCGGCGCCTACCAGTTCGATCGCTCGACGTGGAACTCGATCGCCGGTCGGTACGCGCCGGACCTCGTCGGCGCAGATCCGGCTGCGGCCGCGCCCGCCGATCAGGATGCGATGGCCCTTGCGCTCTACAGCGAGCGCGGCGCCCGCCCGTGGCCGCACTGCGGCCGTCACCTGCGCTGACCAGGCGACCTACGCTCGCCGCATGGGTGAGGGGCTCCGCTACGTCGACGACGTTCCCGAGGAGGTAGAGGTCGCTCTGCGCGAGATCTGCCTGGCGCTGCCCGATGTGTCGGAGGAGCAGGCGTGGAAGGGCACGCGATGGGTGGTGCGCACGAAGAACTTCGCTCACGTTCTCGGCCTCGAGATCGGCGACGCCGGCCCGGTCGTCGTGATGTCGTTCCGGTCGGAAGGTGAGGAGCTGGAGATCCTCCGCGCGGCCGGGCACCCGTTCTTCGTCCTGGGATGGGGTCGCGACGCGATGGGCATGATCATCGACGACGCCACGGACTGGGAGGAGGTTCGCGAGCTGGTGACCGAGAGCTACTGCATGCTCGCCCCGAAGAAGTTGGTGGCCCTCGTCGATCGACCATCACCTGACGACGGCGGGCAGTGACCCCGCGTTGGTGTTCGGCCATCGGCGACACGAAACGTCCACCGCCCGACTGACACACCCATCGGTCACAATGACCTGATGGCGGAACGGCTCCTCACCCCTTCGAAGATCACCGCGTGGCTCGACTGCGCACATTTCCTCACGTTGCAGCACGAGGTCGAGGCCGGCACCCGCGCCCTCGAGCGAAGTCCGTTCGGCGAGATGGCCCAGATGCTCATGGCCAAGGGCCTCGAACACGAACAGGCGGTGCTCGATCGCTACCGGGCCGACGGGCTCTCGGTGTTCGAGGTTCCCGAGCGCGATCGCGCGAACAACGAGTCGTTCCAGCGCTGGGTCGATCGCGTCGGTGACGTGCTCGCCGAGGGTCACGACATCGTGTTCCAGATGCCGTTCGTGCACGAGGGCATCCGGGGCATCGCCGACTTCCTCCGCCGGGTCGACGACGCCGCGGCCGGCACATTCACCTACGAGCCGATCGACGCCAAGCTCGCCCGCAAGACTGCCAAGCCGGGCCACGTTCTGCAGCTGTGCTTCTACGCGGAGGCGATCGAGGCGGCGACCGGTCGGATGCCCGAATGGATGCGTATCGAACTCGGTTCGGGTCGCGCCGAGGCCATCCGAGTGGCCGACGTGCTGCCGTACTGGCGACGATTGCGGGGCCAACTCGCAAAACTCCTGACCGACGATGTGGTGGCCGACACCCGGCCCAAGCCGTGCGACCACTGTCAGTTCTGCGACTTCGAGATGGTCTGCGACGCGGCGTGGCGCGCGGCCGATTCGCTGGTGCACGTCGCTGGAGTCCGCAACGCCGATCGGCTGCTGCTCCAGCAGAACGGTGTGACCACGATCGCAACGCTTGCGGTGCTCGACCATGACGTCGCCGACCTCGACGAGGCGCGCCGCGATACGTTCGTGCGCCAGGCCCGCCTCCAGGTGGAGGCCCGCAACGCGCCTGACGACAAGCCGCCGTTCGAGCTGCTCGACCCACCGTCGATCGGCGATGACGAACTGCTCGACCTGGACCTCGACCTCGACGCTCCGGATCCGATCGGGTTCGCCGCGCTCCCGGCTCCCGACGACGGCGACATCTTCCTCGACTTCGAGGGGCATCCCTTCTGGCACGCCGACGCCGAGCTGTTCTTCCTGTTCGGTCTCATCGAGCGCTCGGCGGCGGGCGAGTGGGGATTCAAGGCGTTCTGGGCCCACACGAAGGCCGAGGAGGCGAACGCCACGAAGACGCTCATCGATCACCTCGCCTCCCGTCGCGTGCAGTTCCCCGACATGCACGTGTACCACTACAACCACACCGAACGGTCGTCGCTGCAACGACTGGTCACCGAACACGGCGTGGCCGAACTCGCGCTCGAGCAGCTCGTCACCACCGGCCAGTTCGTCGACCTCCTGCCGATCGTGAAAGGCGCGATGCAGGTCGGCGTCGAGGGCTACGGCCTCAAGCACGTCGAGCGCCTGACCGACTACGAGCGCGGTCACGAGATCGACCGCGGTGCCGGCGCGGTGGTGGAGTACGAGCGGTGGATGGGGTCGGGCGACGAAGCCGGCCTCGCGAAGATCGCCGACTACAACGAGGACGACGTGCGCGCCACCCGGGCCCTGCGCGACTGGCTGGTGACGAAACGTCCGGTCGGCGCGGCGTGGCGGGCGGCGGTGCTCGGAAACGAGGAGCCGGACGTCGAACTCGACGAGCGGATCGAGGCGCTTCACGCGTGCGGGCCAGGCACGGTCGAGCACCTGATGGGCGACCTGCTCGGGTATTGGAGGCGCGAGCGTCAGGTGGTCAATGCCGACGCCTATCGCCTGTCGATCACCGACGAGGCCGACCAGTTCGACTCGATCTCGGCGATCACCCGGTTGACATTCCAGGGCCTCGAGCCGCAGTTCCAGAAAAACGGTAAGCCGACGAAGTGGCCGTGGGCGCGGTTCACGTTCCCGTCGCAGCCGGTCGATCCCGACATCGGGAAGGGCTCGAAGTTGATCGTTGCGGTCAACGAACAGGAGTGGGTGTTCTTCTCGGTGACCGAGATCGACGCCGCCGCCGGTGCGCTGGCGGTCACGTGGGACGGCGACGCTGCCGAGAAGGCGGTGTATCCCACGTCGCTGGTGCACTACGAATGGTTCCGCGAAGGGGCGAAGCTCACCGCTCTCGAGGAGTTGGCCGACGAGATGTTGGCGGGCCGCGGCGATCGGGTCGGCCATGCGATGGTGCGTCGCGATCTGCCGGCGCTCGAGCCGGGCCGTGGTCCCGACGGTGGCGTGTTCGTCGGCGACGTGCCCGCGATCTGCGCGTGGGCTACCGGTCTCGACCGGAGCTACGTACCGATCCAGGGGCCG
>JBGTEH010000296.1:0-2602 GCA_041747915.1 Ilumatobacteraceae bacterium | reverse complement strand
CGAGCGAACGGCACGCCCTGGGCGACCATCTGGTCGATGATGTCGACCGACACCTCGGCGAGGCGATGCACATTGGCTTCGCGCGCCCGGAAGTCGCCGCCCTTGATCGTGTCGTAGAACAGGCGGTGGACGCTGTCACCGTCACCTTGGTAGTTCTTGGCGGCGTTGATGCCACCCTGCGCGGCGATCGAGTGAGCGCGCCGGGGCGAGTCGTGGAACGTGAACGATTCGACCTGGTAGCCGAGCTCCCCGAGCGTCGCCGCAGCAGACGCTCCGGCGAGGCCGGTACCGACGACGATGATCATGAACTTGCGCTTGTTCGCCGGGTTCACGAGACGTTCGTTGGCGATGAAGTTCTGCCACTTGTCGGCCAGCGGACCGTCGGGAATCTTGGAGTCGAGCGTGATGGTCATTCGGAAGCTCCTTCCACGCAGCAGGTGATCGCGTCGGGGTCGAATTCGAGCAGGCCGGCCTGGACGGCGATCGGGATCGAGACGTTGCCGACGACGATCACGGTGGCGATCGCTGTGGCGAGCCCGCGACGCCAGGAATTGAAGCGGGGATTGCTCCAGCCCATCGACTGGAACAGCGACCACGTGCCGTGGAACAGGTGGATGCCGAGCGCGATGTTGGCAACGATGTAGAGGATCGCGACGGGCAGGCGCGACAGCGACGCATCGATGTTGCGGTACGGCGCCCCTCGTACGTAGTCGGGGTTGAACCACCCCCACGTGAGGTCGGCCAGGTGGAACGCGAGGAAGAGCAACACGATGATGCCGGTCCAGCGCATGGTGCGGCTGGCGAAGTTCGCCACTTGGTAGTCGCGAGGCGTCTGGTACTTCACCGGGCGTGCCTTGCGGTTCATGATCGTCAGGGTGTAGGCCGCGTGGAGGTGCAGGATCAACGCACCGATGAGCACGAGGCGCAGGCCCCACAGGAAGATCGTCCGGGGCAGGATCGGCACGAGGAGCTCGCGCAGGAACTCGCCGTAGAGATCGACGTCGTAGATCCGCTCGTCGCCCTCGGTGACGACGCCGAGGTACACCTTCAAGTTGCCGACCATGTGGCCGAACACGAAGCCGATCCCGATGATGCCGGTGATCGCCATCACGTACTTCTTGCCGACGGCCGTCGAGTAGAAGTCGCGGACGAAGCCCTTCCTCTTCGGCGGATTGACTGCGGTGCCCGACACGGGACCACGGTTCAACGTCTGTGCCATACCGGGCAAGCTACTCGTCGTCGCGGTCCGTCAGCCCAATCCACCGGACACCTCGGATCGTGCGTTCGTCACACTCAGCGCGCTCCGATGGGCGCAAACGCGCCAGTTGGGATCTAGCCTGCTCCGCCGACCATCATGGTCCCGGTTCATCCGTCTGTTCGGGTGACTTCTCGCCACATCGCCCTCAGGAGGCACCAAGCCCGTGGACGCCGTTCCCTATCTCGCAGCAGCTTCCGCTGTCGCTGCTCTCATCCTTGCGTTCTACTACTACAAGTTCGTCGAGAAGGCGTCGCCCGGCGACGAACGCATGGTCTTCCTGATGAACGAGATTCAAACCGGCGCCCGGGCCTTCCTCAGGAAGGAATACCAGTGGGTGTCGGTGTTCGTGGTCCTGATGGCCATCCTGCTCGCCGTCGTGATCGCCCCCCTGGCTGCCGTCACCTACGTCCTCGGCGCCTTCCTCTCCGCTGGTGCGGGCTACGTCGGCATGACCGTGGCAACCATGGCCAACGCCCGAACGACCGAGGCCGCCAAGTCCGGTCCGGGCGCGGCGTTGCCGATCGCCTTCCGTGGCGGCGCCGTGATGGGCTTCACCGTGGCCGGTCTGGCACTGCTCGGCCTGACGATGACCTACCTCGTGTTCGTCACCTGGCTCGAGGTCGACGACGCATTCGAGATCGTGACGGCGTTCGGGCTGGGCGCCTCGTCGATCGCGTTGTTCTCCCGAGTCGGCGGCGGCATCTACACCAAGGCCGCCGACGTCGGCGCCGACCTCGTCGGCAAGGTCGAAGCGGGCATTCCCGAAGACGACCCACGCAACCCGGCGACCATCGCCGACAACGTCGGCGACAACGTCGGCGACGTGGCCGGCATGGGTGCCGACCTCTTCGAGTCGTACGCCGGTTCGATCATCGCGCCGCTCTCCTTGACGGCGTTCTCCGTCGGCCTCGTCGCTCAGGACGCAGGAACCGCCGGCGTTCTGCCGCTCCTGATGTTCCCGCTGGCGATCGCGTTCGCTGGAATGGTCGCATCGATCATCGGATCGTTCTTCGTTCGCGGCGGCGACTCGACCGACTCGCACGCGCTCGCGCGAGCGCTCCACATGGGCACCAACGTGGCGATGGGGATCACGGTCGTCGCCTCGGTCGGGGTGGCCTATTGGCTCTTCTCCGACGACGAACTCTTCGACAAGCCATGGGGCCTCGGCGTGTCGGTGGTCGGCGGGCTTCTGGTCGGTTGGGCGCTCGGCAAGACCGCCGAATACTTCACGTCCGATCACTACCGTCCGGTCAAGAAGATCGCCGAGCAGACCGAGACAGGACCCGCGACCACGATCCTCGGCGGCATCAGTACCGGCATGATCTCCGTGGGCGCCTCGATCGC
>JBGTEH010000295.1:0-4904 GCA_041747915.1 Ilumatobacteraceae bacterium | reverse complement strand
GTCGCCGTCGTCGCGAGAGATGAAACCGAAGCCCTTCTCGTCATTGAAGAACTTCACTGTACCTGTGGCCATTTCGGCTCCTTGTTGAAATCGGAGCCACCGTTGACTCACGTTTACGTTGCCTGAGGCTAGTGACCTTTGCGCGATTGTCCACCGCGCGGCGCGGTGCGGCGCCGTGACTACGACCGCGCGGTGAGCACGCGGCTGCGCGGATCGAGCGCAGCGAACGGGTCGTGGCCGGTCGCTGCGAGGCGCCCGAGGATGATCGACGACATTGCGACGCCGACCACGCCGGCGAGCGTGAGCGCAGTGTCACCGACGCCGAACCCGTAGATCAGCCAGAGCCCGGATTCCACGAACGCGATCAGCCACGTGGACGCAGAGACTCCAACGAGGTCACGCGTCCGACACGCTGCCACGACTGCCGGCAACAATTGGATGCCGTACGAGAGCCCGACCGCGATCGCCGCCGAAGCCCAGCCACCCGTGAGGAGGAACGGCAGCGGAATCATGCCGAGGCCGAAGAAGCCGAGCCCCATCGGGCGCAGCGCTCGGCGACCGATCGTGGCCAGGTAGATCGCGCCCATCGACGAGTACAGCACGAGCGAGATCGCGGAGACGGGGACGAGTGCCCACACCCCGGCGGCGAGTCCGTAGGCGAGCCACCAGCCGTTGATCGCGAGGCTCACGCCGATCCACACCGCCGAGACACCCTCGACGCGTCGGGTCCGCGCCAGTTGGCGAGCCTGAGGGAAGGCCATCCACGAGCCGAGGACGGTTGCCACCACGATGAGTGAGTTGAGGAGGATGTTCACGGCGTGCGACCTTGTGGGACGAGGGCGAGTGGGACGGGTCGATGTAAGTGTCTACAGCGAGTTAGTACCATACACAACCCGGCACCGTTACGCTGATGTCGTGTACGTCACATCCGGACACGACACCGAGATCCGCCTCACGCTCGAAGCGTTGGTCGATCTCGTCAACGCGCTCGGCGACGCGCAGCGCGGAGCCGAGCGCTGCGACGTGCGCTCCTTGCTTCACGACCACGGCTTCACACGGGCACTCGGCGCGTCCGACGCGTCCGTACGACGTGTCGACGCTCGGATGACCGCCCTGCACGGCCGGCTCTCGGGTCTCGCAGCCGCCGATGCGGAATCGACGGTCACATGGGTCAACGACGAGTTGACCGAGCTGCAGATCACGCCGTCGCTCACGACGCACGACGGTGCAGGCCTGCACATCCACTGGACCCCCGAGTCGGCCCCCTTCGACGGGCAGGTCGTGGCCGACATCCTGATGGCCCTCGCCCAGGAACTGTGTGATCACGGCACCGACCGGTTCGGAACGTGCGCAGCCGCTGACTGCGACCATCTCTTCTACGACGCAACCCGCAACGGATCGCGGCGCTTCTGTTCCGATCCGCGCTGCGCGAGCCGAACACACACCGCCGACCACCGAGCCCGTCAGCGTTCGCGCTGAGTCAGCGAACCAGTCGGCCGGCCTCGAGCCGCAGCACCTGGTCGGCGCGTCGGAATGCGACCGTTCGGTGCGACACCGCGATGACCGTCATTCCTGCGTCGGCGAGATTGGTCCACAGCTGAACCTCGGTCTCGACGTCGCGCGCGCTCGACAAGTCGTCGAGCACGACGAGTTCGGGAGAGTGCACCAGCGCTCGAGCCGTCGCGAGGCGCTGACGTTGCCCGCCCGACAGGCGCAGTCCCCGGGGGCCGATCAGCGTGTCGGCACCGGCGGCCATCGCGTCGACGTCCTCGGTGATCGCCGCCAGCCGAAGTGCGTTCGCCAACTGTTCCGGGGCGATGGGGCCGAGGCCCACGTTGTCGGCGACGGTGTCGGAGATCAGTTGTGGAACCTGCGACAGGAACGCAGCGTTGGGTGGCACGAAGAATGCTGATCGGTCGACGACCTCGGCACCGTTCCATCGCACCGAGCCGGTCACGTCGGCCTGCCAGGCCAGGCCGAGTATCGCACGCAGCAGCGTCGACTTGCCCGAGCCGACCGGACCGGTGATCACCACGAATTCACCTCGTCGAACAGACACCTCGACGTCGGACACCACGGCCCGTTCGCCGTAGCCGACCGTGAGTCCGACGATGTCGAGAACTTCCAGCGGCACCCGTTCGGGGCGCACGACCTCCGAGCGCGACCGTCCGTCCGACGGATCGATCGGGAGGTGCCGTGGACGAACCGTGTTGTGCGCCGACTCGTCGGCCACCAACTTGCTCATCCGGTCGAACGCCACGCCGGCCTGCTTGCGGCGAGCGAGGACCCGTCCGACCATGCGCGGCAGGAAACTCAACCAACCCAGGTAGGCGGTGAAGAGAGCGAGGGTGGCGAGATCGAACGCGCCCGACGCGATCGCCCCGGCGCTGACGAGCAGCACGAGGCCGAGGCCGACGTCGGCGGCGCCCTGGCTGAACGCCTGAACTCCCTCTTCGAGAACGCGGTCGCGAACCGCCGTGTGGCGACGGCGGTCGACGAGCACGCGCAGGCGCGTGAGCATCGGTTCGCCGGCGTCGTTCACCTTCACCGTGGTGGCCGCCGCCATCACGTCGCCGAGCAGGCCTGTGACCTGCTCTGTCGCTGCTCGATCCGCAGCTCGATAGTCCTTGATCCTCGTATCCAACACGCGCGTCGCAACTCCGACGCCGAGCAGCGGGATCAGCAGGATCAACGCCGCCGTGGGGTCGGCGGCGCCGAGTGCGAAGCCGGCGATCACGGTGAAGACGACCCCGCCCGACACGTCGACCATGCCGTCGACGAAATTGGCGACATCCTCGGTGTCGTCACGGAAATGGGTGACCGCCGAACCCGCAGAGCCGACCGGCTGACCGGCGTGGAGGCCACCGCTCGCCATCTGGGCGCTGAGCATGTTGGCGCGCAGCAGTGTCTGCATGTGGATCCATGCCTTCGTCCAAATGAGCGCTCCGTGGTGGATCGCCACCATCCGGACTGTCTCGCTGACTGCGATGGCTACCGCCCACCAGATGGTTGCGCTGGTGTCGCCGGTCTCGAGCGCGCCGTATCCGCGGGCCAGGAGGTAGCCGGTGATCGCGGGCATCATGAAGAACACCACGAACAGCAGCCAACCCACCCAGAACTCACGTCGACGATGCTGCGAGACGCGCCACGCGAGGTGCCACACGTTTCCGATCGACTCCGCACCGGGCTCATCGTCGACTCGCGCGCTGGTGTGATTCGTCAGGGTCTCGGTCATCGCGCCACCTCCGCTGTCCCGTCCCATTCGCGCTCCTTGTCGAGCGAGATCGCCAGCAACCGGGCGAACCGACTGTCGTCGTCGCCGACCAGGTCGGAGCGATCACCGTGCTCGACGAGCCGACCGTGGTCGAACACCATGATCTCGTCGACCGAGCGCAACGTCGACAAGCGATGGGCGATCACGAGCGTGGTCCGCCCGCGCATCAGGTCGACGACAGCGGCTTCGAGCCGCCGTTCGGTTTCTGGGTCGACCCGCGCCGTTGCTTCGTCGAGCACCAGAACGTCGGGGTCGCGCAGCCACACGCGCGCAAGGGCGAGCAGTTGGGCCTCTCCCGCCGACAACCCACTGCCGGCGGCACCGAGCGGTCGGTTGATGCCGGCGTCGACCAGACCGTCGAGCCCGACACGACGCAATGCGTGGATCACTGCGTCAGCGGTCGGTTCGTCGTCGAACAGCGTGACGTTGTCACGTACGGTGCCGGCGAACAACTCGACCTCCTGTGGCACCAATGCGACGCGTCGGCGTAGCTCGAGCAACGGAATCTCGCCGATCGGTGTGGCTCCCAGAGAGACGACTCCAGCGGTCGGTTCGACGAGACGGAGCACGAGCCGCGAGAACGTCGTCTTGCCGCTGCCCGTGCGGCCGACGATTCCGACGCAACGCCCGGCACCGATGCGGACGGTGACATCGCGCAGAACCGGTAGGTCGTCGCCATAGTCGAAGTGCACGCCGTCGACATCGATCGAGAGGGGTCCCGCCGGCGGGCTCGTCGTACCCTCGTCGAGCACGTCGGACTCCACCGCGAGCAGATCGGACACCCGAACCATCGCTCCGTTCGCCTTCTGCACCGTTTCGAGTTCGTGGACGACCTCCTCGAGGGGACGTGCGATGAGCAGCACGTACTGGAACAGCAGGAACGCCGTGCCGATCGAGATCGTCCCGGCGGCGACGAGCACCGCTCCGAGGACCAGCGCGATGACCCAGCCAGCGGCGACGGCGCCCTGCACGAACCACCACATCACGAGAAAAGCGCGTTCACGACGAACAGCGCTCATCAACGCGCCCTCACTGTCCTCGACGAAGCGCCACGCGACGTGATCGGCGGCCCCGTTCGCTCGGAGGTCCTCAGCGGCGGTCAAGCGCTCCTCGATACCGCCGTAGAGTCGACCGAGCGCACCCATCTCGTCGGACGACTCCGAGATCGCCCGGTCGCGGCTGTGCACGACGACGCCGAGCGCAAGCCCGACATACACCGCCATGCCGAGGCCGAGGCGCCAGTCGAGAACCGTCAACACGATGATGATCCCGCCGATGAGCATGGCCGCGCCCGCGGCCTTGGTGACCACGGTGCTGAGGAAGTCAGACACCGAGGTGATGTCGCCGTCGACGCGCTGGATGAGTTCGCCCGGTGTGTGCGTGCGATGGAATTCGTGGTCGAGGCCGAGCACGTGGCGTGTCATCGTGACGCGCAGGTCGTTGGTGGTGCGCCACGCCGCGACCGTGGCCAACCAGGCGACCACGACGGCGATCAGTTGTGTGGCCACCGCAATCGCCAGGAAGACCACCGCAAGTCGGGTGATCTCGGCCGCCGTGGTCCCTGCGGCCGCCAGGTCGACGATTCGGCGCACGACGAGCGGACCGGTGATCAGCAGCGCTGAGCTGATCC
>JBGTEH010000294.1:0-2958 GCA_041747915.1 Ilumatobacteraceae bacterium | reverse complement strand
GTCCGCGGACGATCCGACGATCGCAATCGTGTTTCCGGCTTCGTCCGCCATCGGTGCCGTGAGTGTGTCCACCCGAATCGTGTGGCCATCGCGGCGCTTTACGAGCCGATCACCGGTCATCCGGATCCCGTTCGCGACCGTCTCGAGGTCGTGGAGGTCGCGCTCCACGTCGCCAGCCCGGGTGAGCACCTCGAGGATCGACGTGCCGAGCACTTCATGTTCCGCCCATCCGTACAGATTCTCGGCGGCTCGGTTCCACAGCACAATTTGCCCGTCGGGGTCGGTCACCACCACAGCGCGCAGGAGCGTGTCCAGCACGGCACGCAAGTCCACCGTTGTGTGACGACGATCGTGCGCAGACGTCATGATCCACCCAACATCATCGCGAGAACCTACTCCGAGCACCATCCGTGAGGTGTTCCTGTCCGATGACCGCGACAGCGAAACCGGCGATCCTCCATGACGGCATCATGCGCACTCCGGTGGAGTGCACAGGAGTTCGCCAGCGTGATCACCCGCGCGGTGGCCGGCAATTTGATGGAGCGAAAACGACACACTTCCGAGGTTCATCGAGTTCTGCTGCCATTCGGGATCGGAAGGTGTGAAGCAGGCGCGGAAAGCGACTCTGGCTGCCCAGTGCGCCGGGTCGTCGGCGCGGTGTCCTGCCTCGCACCCATCTCGGAGGCCGTGCAAGGCTGGCGTGGATGGATGTGGTGATCGACCTGCTGGACCCGGTGGCGGTCGCTGATCCCCACCGTTACCTCGCGCCGATCCGTGAGCAAGCACCGATCGCGTGGAGTGATCGCCACCATGCATGGTTGATCACCGGTCATCCCGAACTGTCCGAGGCGTTCCCCGACCGCCGACTGTCGACCGAGCACATCTCGGGGCTTCGGGAACGGATGACGGCTGAACGCGAGATCGCCCTCCACGCGGCACTGGAGTTGCTCAGCGGCTGGATGGTGTTCCACGAACCGCCGGCCCACACCAGACTCCGGGCACCGGTCTCTCGAGCGTTCACGCCCAGAGCAACCGCTGGCTTGGCGCCGCGTATCACAGCGATCACCGATCAACTCCTCGACGAACTCCACGAAGCTGGCGGGGGTGACTTCGTGGAGATGTTCTCCCATCGTCTCCCCGCTCAGGTGATCGCAGAGCTGTTCGGCGTCCCCGCGGAGATGGTGGATTGGCTCGCAGGCTGGTCGGAGAATTTCGGCGTGGTCGTGTTTGGTGCGACCGGACGTGCCGACTATCTCGAACTCGGGCACGCCGCCGGCAAATCGTTCAGCGCACAGATGGGTGACGTGATCGATCGATGCCGGATCGAGCCACAGGACAACATCTTGTCCCTGCTGCTCGCCAATGAAGGGACCGACAACGGATTGTCGACCGTCGAGATACTCGCCGCGTGCTCATTGCTCCTCTTCGCCGGTCACGAGACCACGTCGTCGTTGCTCGGCTCCGGGCTACTGGCGCTTCTAGACCATCCGCGCGAACTCGATCGGCTCCGTGAGGGTTTGGTCACGCCCGAACTCGCCGTCGAGGAGCTCTTGAGGTTCGAACCGCCGGCCAAGGCCGTGGTTCGCACCGTTGTCGTCGATCACGATCGAGACGAACGCGGCTTTACATCGGGCGACCAGGTCTTCATGACGATGATCGCAGCGAATCGCGACCCCAGAGTTTTCGTGGAACCCGACGAGCTGAGACTCGATCGCCGCCCGAATCCGCACGTCTCATTTGGGTTCGGACACCACTTCTGCCTCGGCGCCGCGCTCGCTCGACTCGAAGCTCGAGTCGCATTCCCGGCTCTCGTCCGCCGTTTCCCCGAACTCGCGCTCGACAGCGAAGTCACATGGCGGCCGTCGATGCTCGACCGCTCGCCGGCACGTTTCACGGTGACCACGTCGTAGCGCCCCGCACTGCGGGATGGGTCACGGCGGTCACGGCCCGACGATGCGCGAGACGGAGCAAACTCGGCAAGACCGATGTTGCCACCCGAAGAGCAGGACACCCGACGCGGGGTCTCCGGGCCGCCCGCACAGCCCGGCGGCAAGGTATCAGGTGGGCTGAGGGGCCGTCGGCGGAGCCGACCGACGTGCTGAGAGGTCCGTCATCACCGTGGCGTTCGCGTGGAACGCGAGTGCAGAGGCAGGGAGTGACTGGTTCGGCACATCGTCCCGCAGTCGTTGGACTGCGTCGCGTTTGTGGGGGCCGGTCGCAATCAGTAGGACTTCTGTGGCCTGCAGGATCGTCCGGATGCCTTGCGTGAGTGCGCGGCGGGGGACGTTCTCGACCGATCCGAAGACGGGCGCGTTGTCGCATCTTGTCGTGTCGCTCAGGTCCGCGACGTGGGTGCCCAGCTGCCACGGCGTGCCGGGTTCATTGAATGCGATGTGGCCGTTGCGACCGATACCGAGTAGCTGGAGGCTGACGCCGCCGAGCGATTCGATCGTTGCGTCGAACTGTCGACCCGCCGCGTCGAGGTCATGCGCGTTCCCATCGGGGGCGTGCACCTGTTTCGGCGAGACGCCGAGCGGTTCCGCGAGCTCGCGGACGATGGTGTTGCGAAACGAGCGCGGGTCGTCGCGGTCGAGCCCTACGTACTCATCGAGCAGCACGAGTTCACACTCCCGAAGATCGACGAGGCCAGTGCCTTGCCCCTCGATCAGGGCCCGATAGACGGGAAGCGGGGAGCGCCCCGTTGCGACTCCGAGTACGCGTGCACCGGACTCGACCACGTGAGTGATGTGGTCGCCCACCCAGGCCGCAACATCGTCGGTGTTGCCGAGATCCCGGAATCGCATCGGATCAGGCAAGCCCGAGGGCCCGACGAGCGGTCGCGAGCACCGCGTCATCGACCACGAGTCCGTTGGCGACCGAGTGCCACAGATGCTGCGATTCTACGAACGACGGCAATCGGCGCAAGCTCGCTTCGATCTCGGCCCACGTCACACCGAG
>JBGTEH010000293.1:0-4737 GCA_041747915.1 Ilumatobacteraceae bacterium | reverse complement strand
GTCGGAGTCGGAACTGCACGCTGACGCAAGGAGGGTCATGCACGCTGCCACGGCAGCGGCGCGCCGGAAGCCGGCTACAGCCGATACACCGTCCACCGCGAAACCCCGTAGACCATCGGACCCCCAACCGCTCGACCCGCTTGCCGAGAAGCTACGCGCTCGTGCACTTGTGCGCAATGCTGTAGTGCGAGTTGCCATGTCAGCTCCCTCAGTCTTCCTGAGTGCAAAGGAGCACCCGGATGTTCGAGGAGGGACACGGATCGCCGTCGGGTCCCACGAACCGTTCATCGGCGAGGTCATCTCGAACATACGCCCGCACGAGCAGAAGTCAAGAACGTCCACACATCTCAACGGGTTCGCCACCGGCGATCCCTGGAAAAGAAACTCCGAGGACGAACTCAGCCTCAGAGATTTCCAGGCAACCGACGCTTCTCACCCGTTGATCGGTGTGAGCGAGCCAGTCGAGTCATCATCGAACGGAGCGGCTCTCGTCACAGAAGTGATGGCACCGCTTCTGCTGACCGTTAATCAGGCCGCGGCGGTACTCGGCATCGGCCGCAGCACGATGTACACACTCATGTACCGAGGCGACATCCGACCCGTCCACATCGGGCGCTGTGTTCGGATCCATCCCCAGGACCTCGAACAGTTCGTGGCGGGCCTTCGGTGCAACCAACTCTGAGCGCGGGTCCCACAACGATCTGCCATGCTGCCGCAAGGCCTCCCGAGTTCACTTCGGAGCTCTGGGGTGCGCTCGCTCCCAGGCGAGCGTCTCATCGAGGAATCGGCTCAATCGATCGAGATCCGCCGCATGTAGGTGGACGTATACGAATCGTCCGAGCCGCGGATCGCCAACCGCAATGCCGAGTTCAACATGTGGCTCGTCACCGTCGTCCAGATCGACAGGGTCTGTCCATGCAAGCACCGACCTGAAGCAAGCCCGATTCTCGTCAGATTCATCCCGTTGGGGGAACTCTGTCACCCGGATTTGAAGGGCTTCGAGGCCCAGCTCGGGGAGTTCGTCTGCAACAGGTGGGTCGCTCATCACGTAAAGGCCTTTCGGAATGTTTGGGAGTCCCAGGACTTTCGAAGCCTCGCTGACTCGTCCCAGCGGGGCCAGCTCGACAGGTCAGAAAATGTCGCCGGTCGCGGGTATCAGCCAGCAGACACGACGACGGCGAGGATCGAGATCGGGAGGCTCAGGGCCGCCATGAAGGCTGCCATGCGGGTCCAGTACACCGACCGGGCAGTTAGGTAGGCCTGGTACACCTGGCGCTGCTCCCTGCCGCTGTCAGACTGGCGAAGGATGAACAGCCACGCCACCTCAAACGGTCGTGCTTGCGCGAGATGACGGGCAATCATCTGCTCTGCCGTTTCACCCTCGCGAGGCGTAGAGGCGAAGACTGAATCCTGCCTCGCCGGGTGTACTCGGTACCGATGCCGTGGGCTCACCCTCCACCAGGCACGTCCGCACCAGTTCTTGGTCCACGTTCGCAGTCGCCGCCAGTCCATCGACCGATCGTAAGGCGAAGCTTGACCATCGATGTCACCGTCAGAGCGGTCGTCGTCGCCGACGATTCGGGGCGCCGGCGATTGCGAGCACACCAACTCAGTGTTCAATCGTCGCGACAGCGAAGATTGTTGGCGCCGTCCTCGGCCGCGGTGCTGTGGCCGAATCCGCCCCGTCCGCGCCGCGGTCGTTGCTCACCTCGTTGCTCACTTCAGAACCTCGAGACCTGAGAACGAAGAAGCCCAGGTCTGTGACCTGGGCCTTTATCGTGGAGCTAAGGAGAATCGAACTCCTGACCTCTTCCATGCCATGGAAGCGCTCTACCAACTGAGCTATAGCCCCAGATATCGGGTCGACATGTCCGCTCCAACGCCCAGATCAAAGGTTGTCGAGCGATTCGATCGCTCTGCGAATCTAGCCCGCCTGGCCGATGGCTCCAACGTCGTCGATCACGGTGCGGCCACGGCGGGTGGTTCCCACTCCACTCGGGGGGCGTCCATGTAGAGGCGCTCGATCTCGTAGAACTCGCGCACGCTGTCGAGGAACACGTGCACCACGACATCGCCGTAGTCGATCAACGACCACTGCTGCTCGCGGATCCCCTCCGTGCGCACGGGCGACCGCCCCAGTTCGGACTTCACCTTCGCCTCGATGTCGTCGACGACCGCGCGGACCAGTCGCGGGTTCGACGCACCGGCGATCACGAAGTAGCCGGCGATCGAAAGAACGGCGCCCACGTCGAGCACGATCACGTCGGTCGCCTTCATGTCCGACGCGGCGCGTGCCGCGAACACGGCGAGTTCTTCACCCGTGTCACCGGGTGGCGCAGCGGCCGGGTCAGTCATGTGGGTCATCCATCGGACTCGACGGTATCGGGCGGCGTCGAGTCGTCGGGTTCGAGACCGCTCGCTCCGGTCGAGTTCGCCGCTCGAGCCACCGCCCGCTCGATGTACGACCGACCGAGCGTGACGACCACATCGACACCATCGAGCACCGTCGTCGCCGCCCTGACCTCGGCGGGACCGTAGAGCAACTCGGCGGTTGTGATGGCCTCCTCGAGCAGCGCCGGATCGGCGACCTCGACGATTGTCAACTCCGGCGCCCCGGATGCCGAGGTGTCGACCGAGACGGCATTGCCTTGCACGAATTGCACCAGCCCGATCATCGCCCGAGCGATGTCTGCGTTCGTCTCGTACAACCCATCGGTCGACGCGAGCTGGTCGTCGGTGAAGCCCACCTCGACACGAACCTTGCTGCCGGGATTGGGGGTCGACACCAAAGAGGGCGAGATCTGCGCGAAGACGAGCGTCGAGTCCTGTCGATCGAGTACGACCACGTCGGCGCCCGTGGGGTTCGTCGCATCACTCGGCGCGGCAGCGGCGATGTCGCGCACTCCGACCGGGCCGGAGAAGAGTTGCGTCACCAGATCTTCCAACGTCGCAGGAGCGACAAGGAGCCCCTGGGCATCAGTGGCCACCGGCACCACCGCGAGATCGGCCACGGGGGCGAGCTGAGCGATTGCAGACCACATGGCCACGTCGAGCGGGTGCTGGTCGTAGGCCGGGACCGAGACGTCGATCGCCGTCAACACTTCGGCCGCCTGCTCGGGGTCGACGATCTGCGGGCCGGCGCTGACGATCACGCCGTCGACTTCGACGCCGACGTCACTTTCATCGACGTCACTTTCATCGAATTCACTGTCATCGGTTCCGGCCGGGTCGGTTCCAACCGGGTCGGTGTTGTCGGGCACCGTGGTGGTCGACGACACGTCGCCGGACGCGTCGGAGTCGATCACGGCGTCGGGGAGCACGACCTGCGCAGGGCCCAGCGGATCGAGCAGCGCCTGCAGTCCCGCCGGGTCGACAATCGTCGAGCGTTCGACCGTGATCGACAACATGTCCTCCACGACGGCCACGAAGCCCACCGGGTCGTCGGCGTCGAAGAGTTCGTCGAGGGGGCGACGCTGCAGCCCGAACCCTGCGCTCGCATCCGCATTCGGTGGGACCGTGACGATGCTGCCACCCTGTCCATCGGGTTGGAGCGTGAGAACCACTACGGACGCCAACCGTCCGCTGTCGTCCGTGACGGCGACGAGTGCGTTCGGCGTTGCCGGAAGCGTCTCGCGCGGTCGAGGGTCGATGCCGACTGCCTCGCCCTCCTGGGAGTTCGACAGCGTGATCACACCAACGGCGGCGAAGAAGACGGCGGCGACCACGAGCACCGCGGCGGTCGCAGCGGCGGTGACCGTGCGGCGCGCTCGGCGGCGTTCGATGGCGGTCACGACGCGGCTCCGTACAGGCTCCGACGATGGATCACGTCGAGGACCGGAGGAGTGATCAGATAGTCGAGTGGCCGCCCATCGGTGAAACGGGCCCGCAGATCGGTACTCGACACCTCGAGGCGCGGCACCTCGACTCGCGTCCACTCGACATCGTCGTCGAGCAACACAGGCTTCCCCGGGCGATCGACCACCACGAGGCGCGAGCCGGCCACCACCTCGTCCCAACGCGTCCACGTGCGCAACCCCGCCGCCGCGTCGTCGCCGATGATCGTGAACAACTCAGCGCCCGGATACTCGGTGTTGAGAATCGCCAGCGTGTCAGCCGTGAAGCTGTGACCGCCGTGATCGATCTCGTGGCGGCCCGGCAGCAATCCTGCGACATCACACACGGCCGCTTCGACCATCGCGAGGCGGTCGAGCACAGGCGTGATCTGACGCGTCCCCTCCTTCTGCCAAGGAACATTGGCGACCATCATGATGACGATGTCGAGTTCGAGGGCGTGGCGAACGTTGACCGCGGTCACGAGATGGCCGACGTGCGGCGGATCGAACGTGCCCCCGAAGAGCCCGATGCGGCGCAGCTGCTGAGCGGTTCCGGGCACGATTTCCCTACTTTATGGCGAGTTCACAATTTTCCTGCGCAACCGACCCCGCTTCGGGTTGACAGGTCTGTTACTGTGAAATTTCCCCCATATACCCCCGAGTACACGGTTTACGACCGGTTCCCCCTGGGAATCCTTTCGTAGTCGGCGTCTGCCGCTTTTCGATCACCCGTTGGTTCGCACGATGACGTGTGTTTCCGGCGCCGTTCGATCCGCATGGCCGATGCAGTTGTGTCCAACGACACAGCCTGGGCCCGGAATCATCACGCACACGAACGGTTGTAGGAATCATCATGAACGACTCAATTGGTCTCTATTTGAATGACATCGGCAAGGTCGCCCTG
>JBGTEH010000292.1:0-3637 GCA_041747915.1 Ilumatobacteraceae bacterium | reverse complement strand
GCGCCCGCAGTGCCACAGCGATCGCCCGCTCGTGGTGTACGAGGCGCATGTCCGCGGTCTCACCGCGCGCCGCGATCGCCCCGACGCCGGCACGTTCCAGGCGGCGATCGACGAGCTGCCACGTCTGTGCGAGTTGGGGGTCTCGGTGCTCGAGCTGTTGCCCGTCCACCAGTTCGATCCCGACGAGGGGAACTACTGGGGATACATGCCCCTCGTGTTCGGGGCGATCCATCGTCAGTATGCGACGACCGACGACGCGGCACAGGAGTTGGCCGATCTCGTCGCCGCGGCCCACGAACTCGACATCGAGGTGTGGCTCGACGTGGTGGTGAATCACACGACCGAGGAGAACGGATCAGGGCCGACGTATTCGCTGCGCGCTCTGGCCGAGCGCGACTATTACGTGGTCGACGAAGCGGGCGTGTACCTCGACGACGCCGGGACGGGCAACGTCGTCGATGCCGAGTCGCCGGCCGCGCAGCGTCTGATCATGGACGCGCTCGATCGGCTGGCCGACCTCGGCGTCGACGGACTGCGGTTCGACCTCGCCGCGGTACTGGCCCGAGATGCCGAGTTCGTGCGGGCGATCGGAGACTGGGGCGAGCAACGCGGTGTGCGCCTCGTGGCCGAGCCGTGGGACATGGCGCGGTACCTGCTCGGCTCCGAGTTCCCCGACGAGCGGTGGATGCAGTGGAACGGTCGGTTCCGCGACGACATGCGCGGGTTCCTGCGCGGCGAGCCGGGCATGGTGGCGCTGACGGCCCAGCGCATAGCCGGCAGTCCCGACCTGTTCGCCTCGGCGACGACATCACTCAACTTCGTGACCGCCCACGACGGATTCACGATGTACGACCTCATGGCGTACAACGATCGTCACAACGACGCCAACGGTTGGGACAATACCGACGGGCACCACGACAACCGGTCGTGGAACAGCGGCTGGGAGGGCGACGACGATGCACCCGCCGACGTGCTGGCGCTGCGCCGACAGCGGATTCGCAATGCGATGTGCATGCTGCTGCTCGCACGTGGCGTGCCGATGTTCGTGGCCGGCGACGAGTTCGGGCGCACCCAGGGCGGCAACAACAACGCCTACAACCAGGACAACGAAACGTCGTGGGTCGACTGGGTCAGCGCCGAGCAGAACGCCGACCTCGAACGGTTCGTCGGTCGACTCATCGAGCTGCGCGCCGCCCACGTCGGCGATCCTGCCCCGCCTGGCATTGCGTTCCACGGCGTGAGCGGCGCACTGGACACCTCGTTCGAGTCGCGGTCGATCGCATGGAGCATGGGGGGCGTCTACGTGATGGCCAACATGTGGTGGGAGCCGCTCGACTTCGAGGTGCACGCACCGGGCGAGTGGGGCGTGGCGCTCGACACCAGCGTCCCGGGCGAGTCGTCGGGGCCACGCATCGGCAGCCGAGTCGATGGCCCGATCACCGTCGCCCCCCGTTCGATCGTCGTCCTCGAGACGTGACCCGCCCCCACCGTTCTCGTGAACTTGTGCGCGAATAGTTCGCGCACGAGTTCACGAGAACGGCGTCGTTCGGGGGCGAGGACGGGTCAGGAGTCGAAGCCGAGGCCCATGCGGTCGAGCGTGCGCAACCAGGCGTTGCGCCGACCGGTGCGATCCTCGCGATCCATCGACCATCGGGTGGCCTGGATCCCCGCGAAACGGAATGGTTCGGGAGGGAAGGGGAGCGGCTTCGACTGGACGAAGTCGGTCTGCGTGGCGATGGTCTTGCGACCTGCGAGCAATTCGAGCATGGTCGACGCGGCGAAACGGGTGGCCGCCACGCCGAGGCCGGTGTAGCCGACCGCGTAGGCGACCCGGTTCGAGATCGCTTGGCCGAAGAAGACCGAGAACCTCGTGCTGGTGTCGATCGCCCCGCCCCACACATGCGAGAACAGCACGTCGTCGAGTTGCGGGAACGTCTCGAAGAAGTGGCCCGACAACTTGGCCCACGTCTCGGGCCTGCTCTCCAGTTCGTTGCCGACCTTCGAACCCCAGAAGTAGATGGCGTCGTAGCCGCCCCACAGGATGCGGTTGTCGGCGGTGAGCCGGTAATAGTGGAACTGGTTGGTGATGTCGGACAGGCCCTGGCGCTGCTTCCATCCGATCCGGTCGAGCTGCTCGATCGTGAGCGGTTCGGTGACCAGGCAGTAGTCGTAGACGGGGATCATGTATTGACCAATGCGCTTGAGCAGCGGCTTGTCGGCGTTGGTGCCGAGCACGACCTGAGCGCAGCGCACGGTTCCGAGCGGCGTGCGCACCGCGACTCCCGCTCCGTCGCGTGACACATCGGTCGCCTTGGAGTGCTCGTAGATCCGCACGCCCAACTCTTCGGCGACACGCTTGAGTTCCCAGGCCAGCTTCGCCGGGTCGACGAGCGCTGCACGCCCCGATCGCAAGAGTCCACCGGTGTAGGTGGGCGAGTCGACCTCGGCGCGCATCGCGTCCTGGTCGAGCCAGGTCACCCGCTGGCCCATCGATCGAAGCAGGTCGTGTTCCTCGCGAAGTTCGTCGAGATACGACGGTGGGTGGTTGGTGTGAGCCACGTCGATGACACCGTTGCGCTCGTACTCGCAGTCCATCGAGTACCGCTCGATCGCCGACTCGATCTCGTTGAGATTGGCGAGACCGAGTTCCTCGAGCACGTCGATCTCGTCGGCGTGGCGGTCCATGCCGTTGCCGACGCCGTGGGTGATCGACGACTCCATGAACCCGCCGTTGCGGCCGCTTGCGGCGCCACCGACCTCGCCTTTGTCGATGAGCACGACGTCGCGGGCCGGGTCGCGTTCCTTGGCAATCACCGCTGTCCACAGCCCGGTGTATCCGCCTCCGACGACGCACAGGTCGCAGTGTTCGTCGCGCACCAGCGTGGGGTTCGACTCGGGGATCTCGGCACTCTCGAGCCAGTACGGATACGGCTCGGCGTCGGCGATTGCGTCGAGCGCGAGTTGGGACGGTTCGCTGGAGTGTGTGGTGTCGCTCATGATCTCACGTGGTCGGGCATGGTACCGGACGTGACGATCGCGGCGACCGAGCGATCGCCCGCCGTCGATCGACGGTGCACGATCGACCGCGGGCGATCTACGGTTGCCCCATGGACCTCGGAATCGCTGGACGTCGTGCCGCTGTCGCCGCTGGATCGTCGGGCCTCGGGCTCGCCACCGCTCACGCCCTCGCAGTCGAGGGGGCCCACGTCGTGATCTGCGGACGCAATCGCGACCGGCTCGACGCCGCGGTCGAACACATCGGACACGGGTGCGTGGGTCTCGAGGTCGACGTGTCGACGGTGAACGGCTCGACCTCGTTCGTCGAGCAGGCCATCGATGTGCTCGGCGCGGTCGACATTCTCGTACCCAACGCCGGCGGCCCACCGCCTGGCAATTTCGCGTCGACGCCCGTCGATGCCTATCAGGCCGCCATCGACCTCAACCTGCTGTCGGTGGTGGCGATGTGCAAGGCAGCGGTTCCCGCGATGCAGGAACGGCGCTGGGGCCGGGTCGTCGCCATCACATCGCTCGCGGTTCGCCAGCCGATGGCGCAGTTGATCCTGTCGAACACGGCGCGCGCCGGCGCAACGGGCTTTCTCAAGACGCTCGCCCTCGAAGTGGCGGCCGATGGCGTGAC
>JBGTEH010000291.1:0-8469 GCA_041747915.1 Ilumatobacteraceae bacterium | reverse complement strand
GCCCCAACTCACCGAGTATCGCAATCGGGGCTCGTCGGTCGTGATCGCCTCGTGGATCACTGCGGCGACCTCGAACGGGTCGGTTGCGTTCGCCATACCGGTCGCATAGAACTGGAACATCCGCCGGTAGTGCGCGTCGTAGGCACCGGTCGAGTTGGGCGCATCGATGTTCTTGGCGAAGATCGCCGATTTCGTCACGCCCGGCTCGACGACGACCACACGGATCCCGAACGGCGCCAGTTCTTGCGCCAGTCCCTCGCTCAATCCCTCGAACGCCCACTTCGACGCGACGTACGGCGACTGCGCGATGGCGGCGATCCGGCCGGCGACCGACGTGATGTTGACGATGCTGCCGCTCCCACGCTCGCGCATCTGGGGAAGCACGGCCTGCAGACAACGGACCGCGCCGCACAGGTTGACGTTCATCACCGACAGGTAGAGATCGGTCGGGCACTCCTCGGCCACGGCGTTGCCGCCGACACCGGCGTTGTTGACGAGATGGTCGACGCCACCCGTGGCCGCAAGTATCTCGGCGAAGCCGTCACGCACCGAATCGTCGTCGGCGACATCGACCTCGAACAATTCGACCTCGACGCCCGCGTCCGCCGCCATCGCTCGGAGCTTGACGGCCTTGTCGAACGAGCGCACCGTCCCGATGACGCGGTGCCCCTGCTGCGCGAGGTGGATGGCCGTCGCCCTGCCGATACCGGAATTCGCTCCGGTGACCACGGAGACGGGAGATGTACTCGACATGTCGCCGAGCGTACGTTGCCGCAGCGAGGTGACGAGCGCTCAGGGCGTCACGCTGGAGCGGATCGCGGCAAGCCAGTCGTCGGCTTCCCGCCAACGCGCATCGGCGTGCTCACGCGCCGACTCGGCGTGATCACCGGCAGCGGGGTACGAGCCGAGGAACTTCACCGTCCCCTGCTTGGCGTGTAACGCGCGCATGGTGTCGGCGAGCAGTTCGTCGGCCACGTGCGACTCGGCGTAGACGATGAAGCAGTAGTCACCGAGGCCGCCGGCCTTCGTGGGACGGCTCGTCAGATTCGACAGGTTGATCCGACGGGCGGTGAACTCTTGGAGGATCGACACGAGGCTGCCGGGCTCGTCGGCTCGTTGATAGATCACGAGCGCCGTCTTGTCGTTGCCGGTCGGTGCCGGCACACCCTCGCGGGCGACCACGACGAAGCGGGTTTGGTTGTCGTCGTGATCGGCGATGTGGGTCGCGAGCACGTCGAGGCCGTACACCTCGGCGGCGACGTGCGGGCCGATCGCAGCAGCGTCGAGCTGCTGACGTTCGCTCACCTGCCTGGCAGCGTCGGCAGTGCTGTACGCAGCACGGATCTCGGCGTCGGGGAGTTGCTCGCGTAGGTACCGATGACACTGCGCTGTCGCGACCGGGATCGAGAACACTTCGCGCACCTCCGCGAGAGTGACACCGGCACGAGTGAGCAGGCAGTGTTCGATGTCGATGACGATCTCGCGCTGGATCAACAGATCGTGATCGAAGGCCAGCGCGTCTTGCGTGAAGTTGACCATGCCCTCGATCGAGTTCTCGATCGGCACCACGCCGAGATCGACCTCGCCCTGTTCGACGGCGTCGAGCACATCGGGCACCGTGCGGTAGGCGACGTGCTCGGCGTCGGCGAGATCGGTCTGGGTGAGCAGCGCCTGCTGCGTGAAGGTGCCGAACGGCCCGAAGAAACCCACCCGCTTGGCTGCCATCTCGCCAGGTTACGGGTCCAGTACTCAGCTCCGCCGGAAATCGAGGCCGCCGACGGCACCGCGAGCTCCGTACCATCTCATGCCCGTGGGATCGATCGCCATCAACCATCTCGCGTGGCAGCTCCCTGGCGGAGACGAGTTGTTCCGCGACGTCGGCTTCCGCGTCGGCAACGGCGATCGTGTTGCACTCGTCGGTGCCAACGGCGTCGGCAAGTCCACCCTGCTGAAACTGATCACCCGAGACCTCGAACCGAGCGAAGGCACGATCACCATCGATGGTCGGTGCGGCGTCATGCATCAGCTCGTGGGTACGTCCGATCATCCAGCAACGACGGTTCGCGAGTTGCTCGTGTCGCTCGCTCCGTCCCGCCTGCGTGACGCCGCCGTTCGCCTCGACGACGCTCAGGCGCGCCTCACGGACGATCCGATGGAGTATGCGGACGCGCTCGCAGCGTGGGGTGACGCAGGTGGGTACGACTTGGAGGTGACGTGGAACGAGTGCGTCACGCGCGCCTTCGCGGAGTCGCTCGCCGATGTCGCAGACCGACAACTGCGCACACTCAGCGGGGGCGAACAAAAGCGACTCGCTCTCGAAGTGCTGCTGCGCAGTGAATTCGACATCCTCGTGCTCGACGAGCCTGACAACTTCCTCGACGTGCCGGCCAAGCGGTGGCTCGAGGAGCAGCTCAACGCAACGCGTAAGACCGTGCTGTTCATCAGCCACGATCGCGAGTTGTTGGCGGCCACTGCCACCAAGATCGTGACGGTCGAGGCCTCCGGCGCATGGACGCACGGCGGCTCGTTCGCCACCTACAGCGACGCCAAGGTGCGCCACGACGAGCAGCGTGAACACGACCGGGCCCTCTACGACGCCGAGCGCGAGCGCCTCGCCGAGTACGTCAAACTGATGCGCGAACGCGCGAAGATCAGCGAGGCGTTCGCACCCAAGCTGAAGGCCGCGGAGACCAAACTCCGGCACTTCGTCGAGAAGAACGAGCGTCCCGCCGCCGTGCGCGATCAGCGCATCGACGTCCGGCTGCGCGGCGCTCGCACCGGGAAGCGTGCGGTCATCTGCGAACGGCTCGAAATCGACGGGCTCACCGATCCGTTCGACCTGGAGCTCTGGTACGGAGAACGCGTCGCGGTGCTCGGAGGCAACGGTGTCGGCAAGAGCCACTTCCTCCGGCTCGTTCACGAGAGCGCGTCATCGCCGAACGTGAGCGTCGAGTTCTCGGGCGTCTGCCGGCTCGGGGCGGGCGTGGTGCCCGGGCTCTTCCACCAGACGCACGAGCATCCGGAGTGGTCGGGGCGCACCCCCGTCGAGATCCTGCACGACCACGACGTGGTCCTGGGCCCTGCGATGGGCATGCTGCGCCGCTACGAGATCCACGGATGCGCCCAGCAACGCTTCGAGACGCTGTCGGGAGGCCAGCAGGCCCGATTCCAGATCCTGCTCCTGGAACTGTCCGGCGCCACCCTCCTGCTTCTCGACGAGCCGACCGACAACCTCGATCTGGTTTCGGCCGAGGCGCTCGAATCCGGTCTCGCCCAGTTCGACGGAACCGTGATCGCCGTCACCCACGACCGGTGGTTCCTGCGCGGTTTCGACCGCTACGTCGTGTTCGGCGACGACTGCGCGGTTACCGACCACGCAACGCTGCCCGCGGCGTGGGAATGACGCTGAAGTGAAGCCGGCCTGATGCTGGGCGTCGACGGGCAGGCTCAGGCGGTGGTGTCGGACGCCAGTGCGTCCTGGATCCACGTGGCGAGTTCGTCGGCCGGCTTCTCGCCGCTGTCGCGAGCGAGGATGTTGCCGTCGGCGTCGAGGATCACGAGATGCGGAAACCCCGAGCCTCCACCCAGCGCGAAGGCCGAAGAGTCGGCGTCGTCGGCCAGCGTCTCCCACGGCCAGTCTTCGCCCTCGAGCCACTCCGACGGCGGATAGTTGGGAGCAGTGTTGTCGACCGCGGTACTGACACCCACCACTCGCATGTCGGCAGGGACGCCACCGCTGTTTTTCAACGCGATCAACTCGGGAACCTCACGGTTGCAGTGCGGGCACCAGTGAGCAAGGTAGGCAATCAGCGTGGGTCCGTCGGACGCTCCACCGATCGTGACGGCGGAGCCATCGAAGCTCTGCCCGTTGATGACCGGGAACGGTGTCCCGATGGCCGGGTCGACCTCGGAATCGTCGAGCGTCGGAACATTGTCGCCTTCCGCGGCGACGGGGCGGTTCTGCTCGAGTTCACCAGTGGCCGAGGTGGCACCCGACTCATCGGCCGTGCTCGTGCTCTCGCTGGCTGCGCTGTTCGACGAATCGTCGCCACCGGACGCGAGCACAGCGATGCCGGCGAGCCCAGCGACCAGGACGACCACACCGATCACGATCAGCAGAGTGCGATTCTTCGGGTTCACGACAGCGGCTCCACTTCGAGGGGGTGTTCGATCGGGTCTTCGTTGACGTCGGACCGGTCCAGTCTGGCGGGGAAGCGAACGAACAACAGTATGAGGATGGTGAGAAACGCCGTCAGGGCCATCGTGGCCAGGCTGATGAATCCGAACTCGCGGAACCACACGAAGGTGCACGACGGACCGGTCAGCTCGCACTGGCCGTCGTCGAGTTGCGGCCTCCACTCGATGAGCGTGTGCCAGCCGGCAACGGCCGCCCCGATGGCCGCGAGCGGACCCGCATACAAACGCACTGCCGGATCCTTGCGCAGCGCTCCCACGAGGAGCACCACACTCAATGGATACATCGCGATCCGCTGGAACCAGCACAGCCGACATGGCACGAAGTCGGCCACTTCAGAGAAGTAGAGACTCCCGACCGTGGCGGTGGTCGCCACGACGAACGCCAGCCACACTCCGGCATCGCTGATCGCCGAACCGAGTCGCCGAGCAGCTGCACTTCCCGCCCGGTCGGCGATCCAGAGGAGCACGATGCCCACGGCGCCCACCGCTGCAACCACTGTCAGCATCGAGAAGAACAATTCCGCCGCTTCGGTGTTCACCGCACAAGTATGCAAGCCGGGCAGTACGTTCTTTCGGCGATGACGTCAGAAGCGCTCGCCGTCCGGGTGCCCTCCGACGCGACTGCAACCCTCAAGTCGTTGCGCCGCACGCGCCAGCGCCGCCGGCTCGGCGAACTCGACTGGTACGAGATCGCCTACCGCGTCTACCTGTTCGGACTCGTCGGACTCGTCGTCGTCGTCTGGGTTTCGGATGCGATCGACGGGGCGATCGGAGACACGGTCGACAGCGCCGACCTGCTGACTCGCGGGCCGTCGATCATCGGGCTGATCGTGGTCGTGTCGTGTGCGTTGGGCCTGCGCAGCGGCGCCGATGGCGGGCCCATCTCGGTCGAGGTGGCCGACATCCGCCACGTTCTCCTCGCCCCGATCTCGCATCGCACGTTCATGCTCCGCCCGATCGGCCAGCGGCTGCGCGCAGCGGCCTTCGCTGTCGGTCTTGCGGGCGCCGTGCTCGGCCAACTGATCGCCACCGAGGTCGAAGGTTCGCGGGCGGCGTGGGCCGCAGCGTGCGGCGCATTCGGGGCCATCGTGGGCTGCACGTTCATCTCGACCGCTGTGCTCAGCCACGCGCTTCGGCTGCCGCGTTGGGCCGCGAGCGTCGTCGCGACAGTCCTCGTTGCCTGGCAGGCAGCAGTGGCCTGGGGTGTCTGGAACGACAGCATCACTGGGATCGCACGAATCGGGCCCGGCAACCTCGCCGGTCGTCTCGCTCTCTGGGGAATCAGTCAGCGCGGCATCGATGTGATCGCCATCGTCGTCGCGGTCGCGATGGCGGTCGCGGCGCTCGCTCTCGGCGGCCGGCTCCGTCTGGAGCCATTGGCCCGGCGCGGCGAACTGGTCACACAGCTGCGATTCGCAGCGACCGTGCAGGATCTGCGAACGGTCGTGCAGCTGCGTCGACAACTCCGCTCCGAAGTCCTGCGGACGCGCCAATGGGGCCAACGCCATTCCCCGACGCGGCCGACGCCCGACTCCGTCACGCTCTTGCGTCACGTCGCTGGCGCGCCAGCCAAGAACGACGGAGCGCCGCTGTCGCCGAGCATCGTGTGGCGCCGTGGTGCACGCTCGCTTCGTCGGCTGCCGGTCGCCCGCCTCGTGCGGATCGCGCTGCTCGCAGCCATCGCGGGCGTCGGTGGCGCGCTCACGTACGACTCGTCACCACTGTTCGGGCTGCTGATGCTCGGCGGACTGTTCCTCGTGGGTCTCGAGTGCCTCGAGCCCCTCTCGCAGGAGATCGACCGGCCGGACATCACCGACACTTTCGCCATCGAGCGAGGCTGGATCTACGCGCATCAGCTGGTCGCCTCATCGATCCTTCTGGCCGTCGTGTCGATGATCGGTGCCGGTGCCGCCACCGCCTTCGACCCGTCACTGGCGCTCGGCGCGTTCGCGATCGCCATCCCCATGGCTTGGGCGGGCGCCACGGGAGCAGTTGTCGTGACCGTGCTCGACGCCCCGTCACCCCCCAGGACCACGACGCTGCTCGGCACGCCGGCAGACTCCGAGGCGAGTTTCGTCCCACCGGAGTTCGCCGGCTTCTCGACGGCGATCAAGGCGATACTCCCGGTCGTGATCAGTGCCGTCGGCACCATTCCGGTCTTCGTCGCCCGCTTCAGCGGTGACGCCGCCGGCGTGGCTCGCTCGATCGTCGGCCTGGCATTGTTCGTCGCTGTCGTGGTGGTGTGGGTCCGTCGGCGCGACCCGTGGGGACTCAAGATCCGAACCTTCTTCGAAGAGGGACGTGCAGCGTCATGAACCAACCATCCAGTTCGCGTTCCAATCGCCCGCAGTCCAAGCGTCGACGGCCGTCGGCCGCGGGCAAGCAGACCACGTCCAGGACATCGTCGGCGGCGCCACCGGCGCGCGGCGCCTCGACATCGAAGTCACCGACGTCATCGAACCCGAAGTCACCGCCCCCGACGAGACCGCCCGCCGCTGTCGAGACGATCGGCATCGCCAAGTTCTACGGCGATGCGCCGGCGCTCGAACCGCTCGACCTGCGAATCGAGACCGGACAGCGCATCTCGCTGATCGGCCACAACGGGAGCGGCAAGACAACGTTGCTGCGGATGTTGGTTGGCATGCTCGAGCCGTCCGAGGGTTCGGCCACCGTCGCCGGCCATCCCGCAGGATCACTCGAGGCGCGAGCGTCGATCTCGTACCTCGCCGATCAGCCCGTCTTCTACGACGACCTCACCGTGTGGGAGCACCTCGAGTACATCGCCCGACTGCACAGCACCGAGAACTGGGCGCAACAGGCCGTCGACCTCGTCGACATGGTCGGCCTCACGCCACGAATCGACGACCTGCCGATGACCTTCAGCCGGGGTCTCAAGCAGAAGGCCGCAATCGCCATGGCCTTCGTTCGACCGTTCGACGTGATGCTCATCGACGAGCCGTTCGTCGGCCTCGACCGCACCGGTCGCGAGGCGCTGTTGGAGCTGCTGGCTCTGGCTCACGGCGATGGTGCAACCCTCGTGGTGGCCACCCACGAGCTGTCGAGCGTCGCCCAGAGCCAGCGGCTGATCGCCTTGAGCGCCGGCCGACTCGTGTACGACGGCGACCCGTCCGAGGGAGATCTGGCCCGCCTGACAGAGGGTGTGTCGACCGAGTTCGAATGACTTCGAAGTGATGGCCGGAAGAGGCTGCGTCACGGTGGCGCGTCGTCTAGTGTCACCGCCATGCAGGAGTACTCATCGGTCACCGCCTCGTCCTACGACGCCGACTCACTCACCCCGTTGCTCAACGACAAGGCCGCCGAAGGTTGGAACGTCGTCTCGATCGTGTCGGCCGGCACCAACATCGTGGCCTACCTCAGCCGCGACACCGACCAACTCGACATGATCGAAGAGGCCGAGGCCGAGATCTTGACCGAGGAGGCAATCGTCGACGAAGCGGCAGCCGAAGTGGCAATCGAGGAGGCCATGGTCGAAGATGCGATCATCGAGGAAGCGATCCTCGAAGAGATCGCAGCCGAGAGCGTTGACGAGCCCGCCGGGTGGGCCACTGCACCCGAGGAGACCAATGATGTTGTCGAGGACTCGGCATCTGACGAGTCGCTCGCCAGCCTCGCGACCGAGCCCGATCCCGTGGCGGCACCGGTGCTGGCGGCGGCCACACCCGCGCCTGAGCCCGAGCCGACACCCGAGCCGGCAGTTCCTGCCGGGTGGTACGCCGACCCGTCGGGTCGTTTCGAGCTGCGGTACTGGGACGGCGCCGCATGGACCGAGCACGTCTCGCGTGCGGGCCAGCAGTTCACCGATCCGCCCGTCGCCTGATCGGGTCGGCCCGCGCGGCCCTACCCTGACTCCATGCGCGCCACCTCGATCGGCCATGCGGGCATGCTCATCGAGACCGATGCCGGTTCGATTCTGTGTGACCCGTGGTTCGTGCCCGCGTTCTTCGGTTCGTGGTTCGTCTTCCCGCGCAACGACCAGCTGAGCCCCGACCTGCTCGAGCGCATCGAGCGTGCCGACTTCCTGTACGTGTCGCATCTGCACGGCGACCACCACGACGAAGAGTGGCTGCGTCACCACTTGCGCCGTGACATTCCCATCCTGCTCCCCGGCTATCCCACGCGTGAACAGCAGCGGACCCTCCAGGCGCTCGGCTTCAGCGAGTTCATCCGCACCGTCGACACCGAGGAACTCGAGATCGCACCCGGGCTGACGGTGGCCATCCACGTCGAGACCTCGATCACCGACGGCCCGGG
>JBGTEH010000290.1:0-2554 GCA_041747915.1 Ilumatobacteraceae bacterium | reverse complement strand
GGAGCCGTCGGCGCCCCGCTTCCGCAGCGAAGTACACGGCCACGAGTGCCGCGACGAGGCCGGCGAAACGAACCTCGGGTTCGATCGACTGCCAGTTGCCGGCCACGACGACGATCGATGCGACGAGCAGCAACGACGCTCCGGTCGTCGCCAACCAGCCTGCCGCGCTGAGCTGCGGCGGTGTCCAGCGAGGTTCGTCAGGCTCTCGCGTCGGGCGGGACGGGGCGGGCCAGGCGGGTGCGGGAAAGGTGTCGTTGCTCATGCCGTCGATCCTCGTGATCGGCTCGACGATGCGCCATCCGGGGAATCCCCCAGCAAACCCTGGGGGATTGTCCCGATCGACTGCGTCGACGAGGGCACTCATGATGGTCGTAGCCGCACCGCACCAGCGGAAGGCAACACACCGAGGAATGGAGTTCACCATGTTGATCGGCGGAGCAATCTGTGAGGAGACCGACTGCACCGGACTGGTGCTGATCATTCTCGCCGCTCTGGCAGCGCTCGTGATCGTGGCGGTGGCCGTCGCCCTGGCTTGGGCCGCTGCGATCGCAGCGATCCTCGAACGGCGGGGACGGGGTCCGGCCGAGCGCTGGACGACCGCTGGGGTCAGCGTCTTCGCCGTCGCCGTTCTCCTCTGGGCCCTCGGCACGGCCCTTCCGTCAGGTGGAGCGGTTGCAGTGTGGCTGCTCGTCGTTCCAGCACTGCCGATTGCGTTCTGGCAGCGATCGGTGACGAAACGGTTCCGGAAGGATCAGTCGAGCCCGTGCTCGACGGCGTAACGCACGAGGTCGCTCCGACGGGAGAGATGCAGCTTGCCGAGGATGTTGCGAACGTGGTTCTCGGCGGTCTTCGGCGCGATGTCGAGCTCCGCGCCGATCTCCTTGTAGGTGTGACCGCGCGCCACGAGCTGCAAGACCTGACGCTCGCGTTCGGTCAGCGGATTCGTATCGGCGGCGCGGGCGAGTCGGCGGAACTCTCCGAGCACGAGCGCAGCGAGCGACGGCGAGAAGACCGGCTCACCGGCAGCGGCGGCGATCAACGACGCTCTGATCTCGTCGATCGGCGAGTTCTTGACGAGGTATCCCGCGGCACCGGCGGCGACAGCATCGAGTAGGTCGGCTTCGGCCTCACTGACGGTGAGGATCACGATCGGACACATCGTTGCGCAGGCCTCGACGACTGCGAGCCCGCCGCCGCGCGGCATGTGCAGGTCGGACACGACCAGGTCGGGTCGTCGTGCCCGGATCACGTCGATGGCACCCTCGGCATCGTCGGCCTCTCCGACGACATCGAACGCAGGACCGAGTTCGCTGCGCAGCGCCGCGCGCATCAGTTCGTGGTCGTCGGCGACGACGGTCCGGATCGGCGCACTCGCCGGTGTTGCGGTGTCGTTCACGTCGACCACAATCGCACCTCGGTGCCGCCACCGGGAGTGCTCACGATCTCCGAGCGTCCGCCGATGTCGCGCACTCGCGCAACGATCGATTCGTCGACGCCGTGACCGTCGCGGAGCTGCGCGACGTCGAAGCCCCGTCCGTCGTCGCGTACCGAGGCGAAGATGGTTCCGTCGTCGTCGACGTCGACGAAGATGACGATGTGCTCGCATGCCGCGTGTTCGAGGGCATTGGCAACCGCCTCACCGATCGCAGCGGCGAACTCGACCTGGACGTTGTCCGGTGCCGCTCGGTCGTTGTCGAGCACGCCGATGGAGATCGAGACATTCGTTGCGTCGTGGAGACCCGACGCGCGATCGACTGCGGATCGCACGCGCGACTCCATCGAATCGTCGGTTCGTCCCGCACCTCCGAACAGGAATCGACGCAGTTCTCGGTCGGCCTCCCTGGCCGTTCGTGCGAGGTCGGGATCGGAATCCGCCGTGCGTCGCTCGACCAGCGCCAACGTTTGCAACACGGTGTCGTGGAGGAGCCGCGCCACGTCGTCACGAGCGCGGCGATCGGCGATGTCGGCCTCCGCCGCACGCAGGAGCCGAGCCTGCCATCCGAACACCACTCCGACGGCGCAGTAGAAGAGCGAGGTCGCCACGATCGAGATGACGTGGCGTGTGCTCCAGTCGTCGAAGTCGTTCAGGATGGCGCCCAGCCACTCCGCCGGTCCGATCAGCAGGCCGATCGCACCGGCGACCACGGGGCCGCGGGCGAGCCCGATCGACACCACCGCGATCAGCGGGTACTGGGTCGCGAGGCTTTGCGATACCTCGAACACGTGCCCGGGCTCGAACACCCAGCCGTCGATGATGCTCAACCCGATCGCGAGCGTCGCTTCGACCGTCAGGAACGGAGGGCGTAGGAGGCCCTCGGGATTGCGGCGCACCGCGTAGGTCGACCACGCCGAGACACCGGCGACAGCAACCACGCTCGACCACGCAACCAAGGGGTGCTCGATCGCATCGCGCTCGGACGACACGACGACCACGCCGACCATCCAGACCAGCACCAACCAGCGCGCCACGACCAGCGCCCGCTCGGCCGTCAGGGCCGTCGGAAACATGAGCGGTGGCGGGACGGACACGTTCGAACTCTGTCAGGTTCGCCCG
>JBGTEH010000289.1:0-2545 GCA_041747915.1 Ilumatobacteraceae bacterium | reverse complement strand
CAGATCTGACGTCGCAGGTGCGACGGCTCAGCTCTCGACGATGGCGAGCACGTCACGGCTGTTGAGCACGAGCAGGTCTTCGCCCTGCACGGCCACTTCGGTGCCGCCGTACTTCGAGTACAGGACCGTGTCGCCGACCTTAATGTCGACGGGGATCAGGTCGCCCGTGGTCTCGGAACGCTTGCCGGGGCCGACAGCGAGCACTTCGCCCTGCTGCGGCTTCTCTTTGGCGGTGTCGGGGATGACGAGGCCCGATGCGGTCTGCGTCTCGGCCTCGTTCGGCCGGACCACGATGCGGTCATCCAGCGGCTTCAGGTTCATGGTGTAAGCCTCCATTGGCTTTGGCAGAGTTGGCTCGAAATCTCGAGACCTGATGGTTCGTAACTGCCGCGAGCGGGTTGGCACTCACCCCCGGCGAGTGCCAATGTTAGGCGCGCCGCCCCGCAATTGGCAACCGCCACCCCCGAGTGCCAACCCTCCGATCGCCCGCAAACCAGACCACCACCCGAAAAATGTGGTGAAAACGTCGCTCAGTGCACATCTCACCGCACATTTCGGAATGGGAGAGGCATCTGGGCAGTGGCGAGGAGGGCGACCGTTTCGGCGAGCGGGAGTCCGATGACGTTCGTGACGCTGCCGTCGATGCGTTCGACGAACCGAGCCGCCGCCCCTTGGATCCCGTAGCCTCCCGCCTTGCCCAGCCCGTCACCCGTCCCGACGTACCAATCGATGTCGCTCGTGGTCAGCTCGACGAAGGCCACGCTCGTCGTCACGACAATCGTGTTCCGGTCAACGGTCACGCCCGTGTGGACGCGGTGCGTTCGGCCCGACAACAACCGCAGCATGCGCCGCAGATCGGCGGAGTCGACGGGCTTCTCCAGGATCTCGTCGTCGACATCGACCGTCGTGTCGGCGCCGAGCACCGTGGCCGCCGGGTAGAGCGCGGCCACCGCCGCTGCTTTGATGCTCGACAGCCGCGCCACGTAGTCGGCCGGCATCTCGCCGTCGATCGGGGTCTCGTCGATGTCTGCGGGGATCACCTCGAAGGCGAATCCCGCCGAGGTGAGCAGCGCTGCGCGCCGTGGCGACGCGGACGCCAGAACCAACGCCATGTCATCCGCCGGAGAGGGCCATC
Source organism: Ilumatobacteraceae bacterium (assembly GCA_041747915.1). Classification (GTDB taxonomy): domain Bacteria; phylum Actinomycetota; class Acidimicrobiia; order Acidimicrobiales; family Ilumatobacteraceae; genus Sva-07. The sequence goes on along the minus strand of JBGTEH010000289.1, from coordinate 1,410 downwards.
ACCCGGTCGTCGTCGGGCACGGTCACGTCGTGGAGAAGCTCGTCACGGCGGTGGCCGTCGAGCCAACCGTCAGGAAGGCTCACCTTGATCGGGCCGTTGGTGTGACCGCGCTTGATGCGCTCGCCACCCTCGACGATGCGCGCCGTCGGATCGAGATCGGCGACGATGTCGTCGAGTTCCGTCAGCGTCTTGACCATCGAGAACCGCCGTCGCACCTCCGGGCCGACCGGATACCCGCTCATGTACCAGCCGGTGTGCTTGCGGAAGTCGCGCATCGCGTGGTTCTCACCGAGGTGCGCCACCAGCAGCCGGGCGTGTTCGACCATCACGTTGCACACCTCGCCGAGCGAGCGGCTGGGAGGCACGGGCCGACCCGCCAGCGCCTCCACCAGGTCGCCGAACAGCCACGGACGTCCGAGGCACCCGCGGCCAATCACCACCCCGTCGCATCCGGTCGCGTCCATCATGCGGACGGCGTCGGCGGCCTCCCAGATGTCGCCGTTGCCGAGCACCGGGATCGATCCGACCGCCTGCTTGAGCTCGGCGATCGCCTCCCAGCGGGCGTCGCCGGAGTAGTGCTGCTGCACGGTGCGAGCGTGCAGTGCAATGGCCGCAACCCCCTCCTGCGCGCACACCTCGCCCGTGCGGATGTGGGTGAGCCAGTCGTCGAACAGCCCCATGCGAAACTTGGCGGTCACCGGTACGTCGTACGGTGCTGCGTTCGACACTGCGGCGCGCAGGATGGCGCGGAGCAACTCCGGTCGGGCCGGCACCGCTGCTCCCCCACCGCGTCGGGTGACCTTGGCCGCCGGACACCCGAAGTTGATGTCGATGTGATCGACCCGACCGGCGTCGCACAGCGTGGCGACCGCTCGGCCCATGATCTGCGGATCGCTGCCGTAGAGCTGCAGGCTGCGCGGATGCTCGTCGGGCGCGAACGTGATCATGCGGTCGGTCTTGGCATTGGCGTGCACGACGGGCGTTGCCATCACCATTTCGTTGACGTACACGAGGCCGGGAGCGAAGCGACGACACATCGTGCGAAACGGCGCGTTCGTGACACCCGCCATCGGGGCGAGTACCACCGGAGCCGACAGCTCGTGGGGGCCGATCGAGAACGACATGACCGCATCACGGTATCGCCGGTGTCACGCCGGGGGTCTGACCCCTGGCGTAACAGTCAGATGAACGGCAGGCGGAGGTTGGGGACGGCGCCGACGTCGAGCGGGGTGGGCCCGTCGGAGCGCAGGCGGTGCCAGCCTGCCGCGGCGATCATCGCCGCGTTGTCGGTACACATCGAGCGGCTCGGCAAGAAACCCTGGATACCGTCGCGTTCGCACGCGTCGAGCACCTGCTCGCGCAGCAGGGTGTTCGCGGCGACGCCGCCGCCGAGCACGATGCCAGTCGCGC
>JBGTEH010000288.1:0-2209 GCA_041747915.1 Ilumatobacteraceae bacterium | reverse complement strand
ACACACCAGCAACGAGGGGGGCGCCTGATGCGTCAGTTCTTTCCGGTCGAAGACTTGGCTCGCGACGAGCGGTTCGTGCAGACGAACATGGCCGAACGGATGAAGGACGGCCGCACCGTCCTCGACTTGAAGGAGTCGTCGGCGAAGAGTCGGGGTGCCACCAAACGCCTGACGCCGCAACGCCACGACGCGTCCGACGCAGCACGTGGATTGATGCACGGGATCATGGTCGGCGAGATCCAGGCCCTCGAGGGTGCCGGGCGCACGGCGCACGACTTCGCAGCCGGCGACGGCAGCAACGACACGATCCCGTTCGAGCTCAAGCTCGACATGGCCCGCCAGGCGTGGGACGAGGCCCGCCACGTGGAGATCAGCGCCAAGCTGTCGGACTGGATGGGCACCGAACTCGGCGAGTTCGCCGAGAACACCGTGCTGTTCGAAGCGGCGTGCTCGAACGACCCGATCCTGCGCCTGGCCGGCGTCAACCGGGCGCTCGAAGGACTTGCCATCGACGTCTTCACGCAGATGAAGGAGTTCGGCGATGTCGCCGGCGATCCGTACCTCGAGTTCTGCGAGGACTGGATGCTCGCCGACGAGGTCACCCACGTGAAGATGGGCTCCGACTGGCTGCGCTCCGTCACGGCGAACGACCCCGATCGACGTGCCAAAGCGCTCGAGTTCCAACAGGTCGTCGACAAGCTGTTCAGCTTCGGCGGAGCGCGAGGCGAGAGCCCGGAGAGTTCGTTCAGCCTCGCTCGTCGCTTCCGCGAGCTGGCCGGGTTCAGCGACGACGAGGTCGAGATCATCTCCGAGATGGACGCCGAAGCCCTCGCCGAGCGGCGCGCGGCCGTCGTCGCCTACCGCGAGAAGGTCGGCGCCGCGAACGTGCCGGCCTGAGTCGGGGCAGTTGGTGAGTGAAGCAACGGCGACCGCATCGACGGCGCGAGTGACCGTGACGCCGTCGGAGTTCACGTTCGTGAAGTTCGACGCACGCGAAATAGCAAGGATCGTCACGGAACTCGCAGAGATGCTGGGGGTGGACAACCCGATCCACGTGGTCGTCGACGAGACCACTCCCTTGGCGAAGCTGTCGGAGGAGATCGACGGCACGTCATCGGACACCAACATCATCCTGCACGCCGAAAGCGGCGCTTTGGAGGATCGCCAGCATCCGATGTCGTTCAGCGCGGCCAATGCGCGTGAGTCGTTCGGACGAATCCTGCTGCGCGCTCGCGACCGTCTGCGCCCGGGGTTCGCAGATGCGCCTGCCGACCTCGACCTGAGCGTGGAGCAGAACGCGGCGTGGGACACCTACTGCGTCGGCCGACTGGCGCGTCTCGGCGTGGCGACCAACCAGCAGCGCTGGCGCTACAACCATCGCAATCGGTACGGGTTCGACGACGGTGTCGACGCCGCGTTCGACGCGCTGTGGAATGCGGCCGACCTCACCTGGCCGGACATGATCGCCACCGCCCGCCCGAGCTGACCCGCGCCCGACCCGACCCCAACCATTCCGTTTGCGGCGCGAAATTCGTGAGGCGGCCCACCCAAAGCGCGCCACAAACGGGGAGGGCGGCTGGGGTCGGGTCAGTGGTGGTGGCGGGGGGCGACAATGGGTGCGCGCCAGCCGAGGCCGGCCACCTTGCCCGACGGGGGCCAGTGGTCGTCACGGCTGTAGGCCCACCACTCGAACGGGTTGAGGTAGTAGGCGCACGACTCCACCACCTTCGTGAACCGCTCGGAACGCAGGCGTGTCGCCCACACCACCATTCCCGCGGCTCCGCCGATGATCATCCACCCGCCATAGGCCAACGGATACAGCGGCCCGAACCAGCGCGCCTGCCACACGTGGACATCCTCGTGGTCGGTGACCAGGCGGCGCCGGCGTGGCCGCGACGTGTCGCCGGCTCCGCTGACGACACTGCCGATCGTGATGGCGAATCCCGAGCGCGGCACGAAGCCACGCCGGAACACTTGGCGGTTGGCGCGACGGCTCAACGACGCTTCGTAGCCGGGGCGTCCACGGACGACTCCGAGCACTTGCGACGCGAGTCCCGCCGCCGTCATCGGGAGCGCCCAGGTCGAATCGAGCGTGAACGCGACCAGCCCCGCCGAACAGCTCCAGTCGTACACGCGCCGCCAACCGCAGAGAGCGCCGTTGGCCGCTCCCACTGCGGCGGCGGGCAGCGCGATCCCGAACGGTGCGCCG
>JBGTEH010000287.1:0-10285 GCA_041747915.1 Ilumatobacteraceae bacterium | reverse complement strand
CCGATCGCACGAGCGACCTCGTCGAAGTGTTCGGCGTAGGTGTGCGTCACGTCGGTGGCGGCATCGGTCGTGCACGGGCGGTCGGCGTTGTGGCGCGCCGTCGGTAGCAGGACTCGGTGGAAGATCAACTCCTTGGTGACCGTCGTGGCGTTCTCGACCGCCATCGCATCAACGCTCTCGGACATGGGCGCTCCGTTCATCGTGGGAACCGGCAGTCTGGCAGACCGAACCCGACTCAGATGACGGTCATGCCGTACATCTCACCGAGGGGGTCGGAGATGATCTCGAGGCGCTCGCCGTCCGGTCCGGCGAAGTACAGCGAGGTTTCGCCGACCAGGTGGGTCGGCACACCAGCGGCGTCGAGCTTGCCCTTGATCCGCTCCCAGTTCTCCCGAGTCATCGAGATCGCGAGGTGGTGATGGCCTCCGAGGACCTCCCGGTAGTCCTCCAGACCGAGGCCGGGGAAGTCGAAGAAGGCGAGCGCGTTGCCGTTGCCGATGTCGAAGAAGAAGTGCGTCGAACCGACATAGTCGCGATTCTCGAACAGCTCGGTCAACGGGAACTCCAGCAGCCCTTGGTAGAAGGCGATTGTTCGCTCGACGTCGGACGACAGCAGCGCCTGGTGGTGCACGCCGCGCGCCGACGACGGCGCGCGCTCGGCCGCCGAGAGGAGGTGTTTGTCGCGCATCGCGGCCCACTCGTCGTCACGCTCTGGATGATCGCCGTCGTGCTCGGTCCCGAAACGGAGTTCGTTGCTTGCCATCGCAACAGTCTGCCACGACGTGGGCCGCGAACTCCACCGTCGAGAGCCCGTTTCGCGGTCAGCTCAGGGTGTGGGCGACGAGCTGAACGACGCCGAGTTGCGCGAGCCGGCCGATGCGGCGAACGCCAGCGAGCGCTCGGTCGTCTGCTCGACCGCACCGTGAACGAAGCGGTGTCCGACAACGACCGCCGGGCCGATCATCAATGCAAGCAAGACCGTTCCCAACCCGATCGGGCCACCGAGGGCCACGCCGATTGCGAGCAACGACAGTTCGATCGCCATCCGCGTCCTCGGTTCTGTTCGGCCGCTGCGATCCGAGGCGGCGGAGGCGAGAAGTTCCCCGGAGCCCGCGCCGAGACGAGACACGATGAGCGCTCCAGCGCCCACACCGATCGCGCCCACTGCGAAGAGATGAATTGCCACGCGCGCCGCCAGTGCGTCGGGAACAGCGACATCTGCGAGCGCGTCGGAGACGACCTGCATGGTGGCGCCCACGATGAGTGGCGAGATCAGGGTGCCGGGTCCGGGCCGACGGCCGAGGAGCCACGCGGCAACGATCATGGATCCGACCACCAGCCACACCGCTGGCCCGAGTGCCAGACCGGAACGGACACGGACAGCACCGATGAAGACATCGATCGGTCCGGGGCCGAGCCCGCTCCACAGGGTCAGGGCGACCGCAACGGCGATCGTGACCGATCCGGCGACCAGTAGACCCACGCGCACCGAGAACCGCAACGCCGGCATCGACGGTGCGCCAGCAAGCGCTGCGGCGAACGCCCCTGCACGCGAGATCGAGCGCGGCGCGGGAACCTCGTCGGTGCGCGGTGGATCGATGACAGCAGAACTCACGGATTCAGTATCGGCCCGGCCCAGCGAGTCCCGAGCCTTCGTCAGGGTGTCGTCCGACACATGTAACGCTGGTGTCAGACACCAGCGTTACATCAGTCGGCCGTCGGGGGCGGGCTGGCACGCCGCGCGAGATGTCGACGCAACGCGTCGAGCGCGACCAGGTAGCTGTCGGCACCGAAGCCGGCGACGACACCGAGGCAGACGCCACTCACCACCGAGACGTGTCGGAACTCCTCGCGACCGTGCACGTTGGACAGATGCGTCTCGACGACGGGGACGGACACGGATGCGATCGCGTCGCGCAGCGCGATGCTGTAGTGCGTGTATGCGCCAGGATTGAAGATGACAGCATCGACGCGAGCGGGGGCGTCCTGCAGTGCGTCGATCAGTTCACCCTCACTGTTGGACTGAACATCGTGGATCTCGATGTCGTGCTCGGTCGCCGCCGTTCGGATGTCGGCGACAATCGAGTCGAGCGTGGCCGTTCCGTAGACATCGGTCTCGCGAGTGCCGAGCAGGTTCAGGTTCGGACCATTGAGCACGAGGATTCGACAGGACATGGTCGCAGGTTACGCAACCCTGATGGATCCTTCGCCGACTCGCTGGGCCGACATCCTTGAGTTCGAGTCCCCGCTGACCGATAAATCATGAAACATCGCCCATCCGGGGTGGTGCGGGCAGCTTGGACACGACGATTGAGCATGAGTCGATCCCCCAGAGCCGTCGCCCGTGTGGCGACACGCGAGGTGAGTACATGAACGCGGAGGTGTTCCTGGGACGGCAACCGATCGTCGACGTTGATCGGCAGGTCTTCGGTTACGAACTACTTCACCGCGACGCCGAGGAAAGTTCGCGAGCGTTCGACGATCCCGACGCAGCAACTCGTGGCGTCATGGAACGCGTGCTCCTCCAGTGGGGCATGGAGCACGTGGTGGGCGATCACTTCGGGCTGATCAACGCCGACGCGGGCCTCGTCGTACACGGCCTGCACCGCGCGATGCCGCCCGAAGGGATGATCATCGAGGTACGCGAGCCAGAACCGTTCGACGAGGTCACCGTCGATGCGCTCCAACGGGCCCGCTACGACGGCTACCACTTCGCCCTCGACAACGTGAGCCGTTCCGGCGAGCTGGAGCGTTCTCGGCTGCTCCCACTCGCCAGCATCGTGAAGGTCGAGCTGACGACAGCACACGACGCGGAGATCGCCGGCCTGCTGGCAGTGGCAAGAGAACGTTCGCCCGGCGTGCTCGTGGTCGCCGAAAAAGTCGAGTCGGTCGCCGACTTCAAGCGATGCGTCGACCACGGCTTCGATCTCTTCCAGGGCTTCTACATCGCGAAGCCCGAAGTGCTGCGCCGACCGGCTCGGCCCGCAGGCGTTCGTTCGGCAGCCGCGCTGAACCGACTGATGATCGACGGTGGTCAGCCCCTCGATGTCGCAGCCGTTGAATCGGTCGTGGCGAGCGATCCGTCGCTGGCGTTCCGACTGCTCGCCGCCGTGAACGCCAACGCGTTCGGTCTCGACCGCAGCGTCCGGTCGCTCGACCAGGCGATGGGGCTGCTCGGATCAGAGAAGCTGCGCTGTCTCGCCGAACTGATCGCGACCTCGGGCGACACGATCGACGACGACATCCACATCACCAAGGGAGCGGTTCGCGCCCTCATGGCAGCCGACTTGCTGGCGGACACCGACCAGGTCGGCGGCGGCGTCACGGTCGCACTTCTGTCGACGACCGATCTCCTCTATGGCGCTCCGATCGCAGAACTACTGGCGGAACTCCCGGTATCCGACGAGATCGCCGGCGCGCTACTCCACGGTCGAGGTCGCATCGGCGAGATCCTCGAGATCATCAGAGCCTGCGAGCGCGACGACCTCGCCACTCTCGACGAGATCGCACCGGGTCGATGCGCCGAACTCGTTGCCCTGCGCGACGCGAGCGTTGCTGAAGTGGCCGCTGCATCGGTGGTCGAGTCACAGCTCACCCGCTGACTCGCCGAAGACCGGAACTCGGGCGGCGGCACGCATCGCGACCCGTTGATCACCTTGGCGCGTCGACCTGCCAGGCTTGGGCGATGAACGACGCAGACACGATCGACTTCGCCCTGCTCCTACTGCGTTGCGGAGTCGGCGCCGTGATGCTTGCGCACGGCATCAACCACGTGCGGCCGAACATCGAGGGCACCGCCGGGTGGTTCGGTTCGATGGGGATGAAGCCGCCGAAGCTGCATGCATGGTTGGCGAGCATCACCGAGATCGGGGCGGGGATTGCACTGATCCTCGGGCTGCTGACGCCGTTCGCAGCCGCTGGCGTTGTCGGGGTGATGTTCGTGGCCTGGGCGATCAATCATCGGGGCAACGGCTTCTTCATCTTCCGTCCCGGCGAGGGCTGGGAGTACGTGATGACGCTCGGCATCGTCGGCTTGACGATCGGCGCGATCGGGCCTGGAACCTGGTCGCTCGACCACGCCCTCGATGTCGAAGACGACCTCATCGGCACGACCGGACTACTGATCGCCGCGATCGGAGGCGTCGGCGGCGGGGCAGCGCTCATCGCCGCGTTTTGGCGCCCCGACCGTTCCGCTGACTGAGCGTGTGCTTGCCGATCCGCCTCAGATGAGCGGCTGAGGCGCTGTGCTGAATCTCGGGCTCAGGTGCGACGTGTCGTTCCAGCAGCGCACGACCCAGCGATCCCCTTCGACGACGATGTGCGAGATCGATGCGTTGTCCGAACCGGTGAACGCAAACCCGGTCGCGCCGGTGGCGACGTTCATGATTTCGCCGATCACACCGCCGTGGACGACCGCCACGACCAGCTCGTCGGGATGGGCCGCGGCGATCCGTTCGATCCCACGGCGAACGCGATTGCGGAATTGATGGGCGGGCTCACCACCGGGAATCACGTCCCAGCGTTGCTCGACGAACATGAGTTGCGCGATCGGGTCGCCGTCAGCGACGCGTCGGCGGAATTCGCCGCCCTCCCAGTCGCCGAGGAACACCTCGCGAAGATCGGCCTCGACAACCGGCGCCACTTCGAGATACTCGAGGAGCGGCTCAGCGGTCTGTTGGGTCCGCTGCAGTGTCGTCACGTACACGGCGGCGATCCGTTCGCCCGTGTCGATCAGCCGTTGGGCCGCCTGACGGGCCTGTTCCCAGCCTGCTGGGGACAGCGCGGGATCGCCGTGGCCGTCGACGAGGTCGAACGACTCGCCCTCGACGTGGGGAGCGGACTCGCCGTGGCGCACCAGCAGGACCTCGGTGGCACCCGGAGGCGGCGAAAAGCGCGACTGTGGGAACGAACGGACTGCGGTCTCGGTGGCGACGGCGCTGCTCGCATCGGTGGCGTCCCCGTTGTCGATCTCGGTGGCGATCTCGGTCATACCCCGAAGCTACCGAGCCCGAGCCCGGTCTCCCGCCGATGCGATCACCCGGCCGCCGTCGAGCAGACTGATTGCGTGAAGCAGTTCAACTCACGCCCGATCGACGCCGTCGATCTGTTGTCGGCGCCGCTGTTCCTCGCCACGATCGCGTGGGAGCGGCGGGTGCTGTGGCGCCGCGCGCAGCGCCCGACCGGCGACCTCGACGATGCAACCGCGCAGGAACTCGCCGACCGCCAACTGCCGGCGGACCCAATCGTGCCGGTCGGCTACGAACGAGGCGACACCGTAGCGAACCTGTCGATGCTGGCCGGCAACGTTGCCGTGAATCTGGCGATCGCTGGGGCCGTGGCTGCGATGAACCGATTCGTCTTCAAGCGCAGGATCGCCAACCTGGGTGCCACCAGATGGTCGCTCCCGGTGGCGATGGTTGCGTGGGACTTCCTGTACTACTGGGATCACCGATGGATGCACGAGGTCCGGCTGCTGTGGGCGAACCATGTGAGCCATCACTCCAGCCAGCAGTACAACCTGTCGACCGCACTGCGTCAGCCGTGGTCGGGCTTCTTGACCTCCTGGGTCTTCCTGCCGATGCCGCTGTTCGGCATTCCCGCGCACCACGTGATCAAGGCGGGTCAACTCAACCTGCTCTACCAGTACTGGATCCACACCGAGGCGATCGACAAGCTGCCGGCACCGATCGAGGCGGTCTTCAACACGCCCTCGCACCATCGGGTGCATCACGGAGTCAACCCGCAGTATCTCGACAAGAACTATGGCGGGATCCTCATCGTGTGGGACAGGATCTTCGGCACGTTCGAACCCGAAGTGCGCCGTGTCAGGTACGGCTTGACCAGGAACATCGCCACCCTCAACCCGGGGCGCATCGCATACCACGAGTTCGCCTCCATCGCTCGCGACGTCCGACGGGCACACGGTTGGCGTGACCGCGCCGGCTTCCTCCTGCGAACTCCCGGCTGGCAACCGGCCGCCTGACCACCCCTCACCTCCCCCTCTCCCTCACCCACATCCATTCCGTTTGTGGCGCGATCTGGGTGACCCGGCCCACCCGAAGTGCACCACAAACGAGATCGGGGATGAGGATGGGGGTGCGGGCGGCCGATCAGGCGGCGGCGTACGGCGCGAGGATCATGGCGACCAGCGGGTCGACGGCGAGGTCGGCGGGGTTGTAGCCACGCATGAACGTGGCCAGGTAGCGCGAACGGCCGGCCTTCAGCCATGGCGGAACGTGATGCTTGGCCGGGGCGCCCTGCGACGCCAACAGGATTCGTTGCAGCTCGTCGACGGCGCGATGGAAATGAGCCTGCGCCCGCAGCGAACCCGTGACACGTCGGGCCCAACTGCCGTCGAGATGCTCATAGACGTCGAAGGCGACGTTGCGGTGCTCGATCTCCTCCGCGGCATGCCACGCCCACAACTCTTGCCATGCACCGAAGCGCCCGTCGCCGGCGCGAGTACCCGACGACACCTCCTCGAACATCGTCATCGCCATCGCGCAGGTCATCGCCTCGAAGCCCTCTGCGTAGACGAGATTGAACCGACGTGACTTCTCGGCGTTGAAGCGGCGATAGTCGGCCTCCAGACGATCCTCGACCTTCTGCAGCTTCGCTGCCACCGCGGCCCCGAGTTGCTCCTTGATGATCGTGTTGATGCGCCGATGGTTCTGGAAGTGTTGGGCTTCCTGGCCGATGAATTCACGGACGTCGGCGGCCAGCACGGGATCAGTGATGTTGTCGGCGATCGATCGGAACGTGCGGATCAGGTATGGCTCGAGGTACGGCATGGTCAGCGAGAACGCAACGAGGTACGTCTCGCGTACGAGATCCACTCCCGGCAGGACATCGTCGAGTTCGTCGGGAAACTCGAACTTGACCTTGCGGATGGTGATGTCGGCCATCGCCTCACGCTACCGAATCGGGCTCGGCCGTGCCCCGGCGAGCGCGCCGCTCGTAACGCTGGTGTCTGACACCAGCGTTACAGCCAGCCGGACTTCTTGAACTGGCGATAGAGCAATGCGACGATCACTGCGGTCACCGACAGAACCAGCGGGTACCCGAGCGTCCAGCCGAGTTCGGGCATGTTCTCGAAGTTCATCCCGTAGATGCCGGCGATCATCGTGGGCACTGCCGCCATTGCAACCCATGCGCTGATCTTGCGCATGTCGTCGTTCTGTCGCACCGAGGTTTGGGTGAGGCTCGCTGTCAGCGCCGCGTCGAGCAGCCCTGACAACGAGTGGGCTCGTGTCACCGCACGGTCGAGTTGATCGGACGCTTCGTTCAGATCGGCAAGCACCTCTGGATGCAGGCGCGGGCCTTGGACTCGGATCAGACGGTCCAGGGGCTCGTCGAGCGAATCGATCGCAACCAGCATCCGGCGGACCTCACGCTTGAGCCTGTAGAGCCGCTGGACCGGCTGGCGCACGGTGTCGGAGAACACGTCGCGCTCGACCTCGATCACGTCGTTCTCGAAGCCGTCTAGGGCTGGCCCGTAGTCGTCGATGACCAGCCCGATCACCGCCGCGACCACCGCTGTCGGCCCGAGGCACAAACGAGGCGCATCATGTTCGAGCGACGATCGAACCGAGGCCAATTGGCTGGCCTGGCCGTGGCGGATCGAGATGACGGCGCGATCGGTGACCAGCAAGGTCATCTCGCCGAGTGCGATCGTCTCGTTGCGGTCGTCGTACGAAACGGTGCGCAACACGATCTGCATGGTTGTTCCCTCGACGGTCAACACCGGTCGGCGGTGCGGCGTCAGCACCTCGACCGGCGAGACCCCGGTGACGTGTAGGGCGGTGAGCCCTCGTCGCAGTTCGGCCTCGTCGGGCATTCGCAGCCCCAGCCACACGAACCCACCGTCGACCGCGGCATCGTCGATCGTCATCGTGTCGGGATCGAACTCGCGCCGATGTCCGTCCGCATAGGCAGCACTGTCGATTCTCACCTCACCAGTGTCGCGGATGTAACGCTGGTGTCTGACACCAGCGTTACATCGGTTGGGGAACGCGCGGGTTGGTCGACAACCATGGTGGAATGAGCGAGATCGAACAGGTCGACGTGCTGATCATCGGAGCAGGGATCTCCGGGATCGGCGCGGCGTACCACCTCCGCGACCAGCGCCCCGACACGTCGTTCGCCGTGCTCGAGAAATTCGCCAGCTTCGGCGGCACGTGGTTGACCCACACCTACCCGGGCATCCGCTCCGACAGCGACCTCTACACGTTCGGATACCGCTTCAAGCCCTGGATCGGCAAGCCGATCGCCACCGCCGACAAGATCCTGGCCTACATGGGCGAAGTGATCGACGAGAACGACCTCGGCCGCCACATCCGCTACGAGCACTCCATCACGATGGCCGAGTGGTCGAGCACCGACAACCTCTGGACGGTGAGGGGAACCCGGATGGTCGACGGCGAAGCCGAACCCGTCGTTTTCACCACCAACTTCCTGTGGATGTGCCAGGGCTACTACCGCCACGAGAAGGGCTACACGCCCGACTGGCCGGGCATGGCCGACTTCGACGGCGACATCGTTCACCCGCAGACCTGGCCAAACGACATCGACGTCACCGGCAAGCAGGTGGTCGTGATCGGTTCGGGCGCGACCGCCGCCACGCTCATCCCGGCGATCGCCGACGCCTGCGAACACGTCACCATGCTGCAGCGTTCGCCGACCTACTTCGTGTCTCGCCCGAACGTGAACGAGACCGCGGACATGCTGCGCGAACTCGACATCCCCGAGGAGTGGACGCACGAGATCGTCCGTCGCAAGGCGCTCAAGGACCAGGCCGCGATCACGCAGTTGTCGTTCGAGCACCCCGACATGGTGCGCGACGAACTGCTGCGGCTGCTCACCGAGGCGCTGCCGGACGGCTACGACGTGGCCACGCACTTCACGCCGCGTTACCGACCGTGGCAGCAGCGGCTCGCCATGGTTCCCGACGGCGACCTGTTCGCCGCCATCCGCAGCGAGAAGGCGTCAGTGGTCACCGCCGAGATCGACACCTTCAACGCCGAGGGGATCCTCACCACGGCGGGCGACCAGCTCGATGCCGACGTGATCATCACCGCCACCGGTTTCGACCTCAGCGTGCTCGGCGACATCGCGTTCGCCGTCGACGGTCGGCCGGTCAACTACGCCGACACGGTCACCTATCGCGGGATGATGTTCACCGGCGTTCCGAACATGATCTGGGTGTTCGGATACTTCCGGGCGAGTTGGACGCTGCGCGCCGACCTGATCGGCGACTTCGTCTGTCGACTGCTGAACCACATGGACGAGCGCGGCGCTCGCAAGGTGACTCCGACGCTGCGACCCGAGGACACCGACATGCAACTCGGATCGTGGATCGATCCCGAGAACTTCAATCCTGGCTATCTCACCCGCAGCCAGCACTTGATGCCCAAGCGGGGCGACAAGCCGGAGTGGCAACACACGCAGGACTACTGGGTGGAGAAGGATGCGCTCCCGCTCGTCGACCTCGACGAGGAATGTCTCGTCTACGGGTGATGCGATGACGATCCGCATCGGTTTCCACGGAGCGGGTTTCATCAGCCGCACGCACAACTGGTTCCTCAAGCACTCCGCCGCCGACCACCGGATCGTGGCCGTCCACGACCCCGACGCGGACCTGGCCCTCGCCCCTTCCGTTCACGGATGCACTCGCCGCCCACCGCTTGGTCGACGCCATCTATGCGTCGGCCGCCGACGACGGTTCCGTGGTAGTCGTCGGGTAAGCGGTCAGAGGTCGTCGAACACCTGTCGAGCGATGTCGGGGCGACGCGTGTACACGGCATCAACACCAGCGTCGGCGAGACCTCGCAGCGTGCCGGGATCGTCGACCGTCCAGGTGAAGATTGCCATGCCGTGCTCATGTGACCATGCGACGTTCGCCGGGTCGAGCAGCGAGTCGTTGAACGGAGGTTGACCGATCGGCGCTGGAGCGCACCACGAGCTGTTGGTGGCGCGTGCGTTCCGCATTGCGGCCACGTCTCGGTAGGTGGTGGTGATCACCAACGAGTCGGGGCACGCAGCCTGCACCGCGTAGACGTCATCGTCGATGTTGGCACTGACGTACACCCGATCGACGGCCTCTACCCGACTCAAAAGATCGCAGAGCGGTACAGCCATCGACGGATTGCTCTGTTTGATCTCCAACGACACGGTGACATCGGGAAACTCGGCGAGGACCTGCTCGAGGGACGGTATGCGAACCGGTTGATCGATCGCCGCTCCCGTCCATCCAGCGCGCAGATCCGCCGACTGCAGTTCGGACCAG
>JBGTEH010000286.1:0-2987 GCA_041747915.1 Ilumatobacteraceae bacterium | reverse complement strand
ACGTCGACGACGATCTGCGGCCCGGGAACCTGGCCGTTGTAGGCCCACGCGTCGACGAACTCGCCCGGCGACACCTCCCATTGGATGACCGACGCTTCGAGGACGAACTTCTTCGTGCCGTCCGCAAGAATCTCGGGCTCGAGGATCTGGTTGCCGACCCCCTCGGTTTCAGCGGGGAATTTCAACATCGACTCGACCATCGCGGCGTCGATGGCGTCGGGGTCACTGAAGTCGTCGCCGTGGCCACCGTGATCTCCGGCGGCCGAGCTCTCGCCGCTCGCCCCGTCAGTGGCGGCGGCGCCGACGGTGAGCGTTGTCTCCATTCCCGACGCGCGGTGCCCGGGAACGCTGCAGAACAAGGTGTAGGTGCCCGCCTCGAGCTGCCCCAGAGCCAACTCCGACGAGTCGCCGACGTCGAGCACGGGCGACGAGGCGTCAAGTTCTTCCACCACCAGATCGTGCTGCTGGGTTCCGGCATTGGTCACCGAGACGCTCACGATGCCGGCAGGAGCCGTGAGGTCGCCATCGATCGCGAACTCCGACAACGCGACATCGATCGCCGTGTTCACCCCCGCCGCTGGTGGGCTTGCGGCATCGTCGTCGAGCAGGCCGATCACCCCGATGACGAGGAGCGACGCCACCAGAACGGCGAGCAGGCCTGTCATTGCCGCATACATCAGCGCAACTGGCAGGCGCGACTGTTGCGGCCGGGTGTGAGGTTCGAGAGCGGGTTTGTCGAGAAGGGTCACGCGGTGCACTCCGATGGTCGTGGTCGACACGCAGCTTCGCACCGCCTTCGAACAGGACACAGGGCCTTTGGTCCCTTTCGGGCCGGCGGTGTGAGCGGGTCGACAGCTACGGTCGGCGCGATGCACATCGGCGTCGAGATTTTTCCCACCGACCAGACGATCGGAGCGATCGAACTCGCCCGCGAGGTCGAAGCTCACAGGTTCGAGTCACTCTGGTTTCCAGAGCATTCGCACATCCCGACCAGCAGGGCGACGCCATGGGGTGGGCGCGAAGGAGCGCCGCCGCTCCCCGAGTTCTATTGGCGCACGTTCGATCCCTTCGTCACGATCGGCGCGTGTGCGGCGGTCACCACCACCCTCAAGCTGGCAACCGGCATCTGTCTCGTGGCCCAGCGCGACCCGATCCACACTGCAAAGGAAGTCGCGAGCGTCGATGCGCTGTCTGGCGGTCGCTTCCTGTTCGGCGTCGGATATGGCTGGAACAAGGAGGAAATGGCGCAGCACGGCACCCCGTACACCGAACGTCGGGCGATTCTCCGCGAGAACATCCTGGCCATGAAGCAGTTGTGGACCAACGATGTCGCCGAGTTCGCCGGCGAGCACGTCTCCATCGAGCCGAGCTGGTCGTGGCCGAAGCCTGCACACAAGCCACACCCTCCGATCATCCTCGGAGGCGACGCAGGACCGCGCACCGCAGCCGACATCGCCGAGTTCTGCGACGGATGGATGCCGATCGGTGGGCGTCACGCCGTCGACAAGTTCACCGAGGTGGTGGCGGCGTGCGAACGCATCGGGCGCGACCCAGCGACGATCGAACTCGGCGTGTTCGGTGCTCCGCCCGACGAGGCCAAGCTGCACGAGTTGGCCGACAAGGGTGTGCGACGGGCAGTGTTCGGGCTGCCGCAGGGCCCGCGTGACGAGGTGCTGGCAGCGCTCGAGACGATGGCACCGCTGGTGGAAGCGATGCGCGCAGCCTGACGATCAGGTCGATCCGGGCCCGAACCACGATGCTGCCTGCAATGGCTGTCACGAAGAGCTGACGTTCTCGAAACACAGCGGACACGTCCGGCCATCAAGATGGCGGGCATGGACACCGGAGCGCATCTCGTGATCGCCGTCGATCATCCGAGTCTGGATGGAGCGCTCGCGGCGTTCCTCGAGGAACTGCGGCGGGAATCGGGAACCTGCGGACACGTTCTGTCGAGGGCGCGCACACCATCACTCGAGCTCATCGAACGACTCAGGGCACGCCAAACGATGAGGCTCGGCGTGATGGTGGCGGGCCGTCTCGTCGCGGTTGCCTCGGTCGACAACGATGGGGTGGTGGCGCTGGCCGTCGCTCGCAATCAACGCCGACGCGGCATTGCCACCGAGCTGATGGAGGTCGTGAGCGCTCGGGCCAAAGCGATCGGCTACCCCCCGCTACATCGCTTCTCGACGCCGAGCGTCAGATTGGCCGGGTGATCACCACGCAGCCACTCACCAACGAAACCTGAGCCTCCGCCGTTTGCAGGCGTGGGAGCCGAACCCCCTCTGGCTCCCCCGTAGTGACGGCAGGGATACGACAGCGACCTCGCCGAACCCCCTCCGGTGAGGTCGTTGTCGCGTCTCGCCACGAGTCATTAGTTGTGACCACAACTATTGCCTGTTATGTTTGTTGGTATGACAACTACCACGACTCCCACAGCGACCACCCTTCCCCTCGCATCAGGCACATGGACGTCCGACGCCGCGCACACCACCGTCGGCTTCGTGGTTCGACACCTCGGCCTCTCGAAGGTCCGAGGTCGCTTCGAGGGCGTCAGCGCCCAGCTCGTCGTCGGTGACGGCCTGGCATCGAGTTCGGTCAGCGCCGTGATCGAGATGGGCACCGTCAAGACGGGCAACGCCGACCGTGACGCTCACCTCGCGTCGTCAGACTTCTTCAACGCCGAGGCCAACCCGACGATGACCTTCGTCTCGACCGGCATCACGGGCGAAGGTGAACAGTTCACCCTCACCGGCGACATCACGATCAACGCCGTGACCAAGCCGATCGAACTCGACGTGGAGTTCTTCGGTACGTCGGTGTTCCCGATGGACCAGTCGACCCGTGCAGGCTTCAGCGCCACGGGCTCGCTCTCACGTAAGGACTTCGGCATCGAGTTCAACATGCCGATCGGCGCCGACAAGGTGATGATCTCCGACAAGGTCACCCTCGAACTCGACGTCGAACTCGTCGCCCCCTGATCCACCATG
>JBGTEH010000285.1:0-15519 GCA_041747915.1 Ilumatobacteraceae bacterium | reverse complement strand
GCTCTACATCAGCCGTTCCGATGCGCTGCAACGCCGACTCGCCGACGAGGACCGCCTCGTGTCGCGGCTCGAGTCCATCGGGTTCACAGGCCTCACGCTCAGCGGACGACCCATCGACGAGCAGATCGATCTCTTCTCGCGCGCTGAAATCGTGATCGGTCCGCACGGTGGTGGCCTCGCGAACCTGGTGTGGTGCCGCCCCGGAACCGCCGTCGTCGAGCTCTTCGCCCATGATTACGTCAACCCGGTCTTCTGGGGGATGTCCAGCGCTCTTGGCCTCCGTCACCATCACGTGATCGGTTCGCCGGCGATGCCGGGTCTGCCCTGCGGCTATGGCGCGATGGTGGTCGACGTCGACGCCGTCGTGCGGCTCGCCGAGTATGCGCTCAGCGGACCGGTTGCTTCTGGGCAGCGATGGCCAGCCGGACGGTAAACTCTCCCGAGCGGAGGGTCACAGCAGACAGGAGCGGATGGATGCGGGACGTGAAGACGCAGGACATGGGAGCGGACGTGATCAGCGACCTTCCCTCGACCGTGACCGAGTGGATACGACGAGGCGTCGAACTCGACCCGGATGGGCCGGCACTCGCCTTCGGTGCCGAGCGCCTCTCGCATGGCGAACTCGATGCGCTCAGCAACCAGGTCGCTCGGCATCTCGTCGAACACGGTGTCGTTCAGGGTGATCGCATCGGGCTCTGCATCGACCGGTCGGTCGAGCTCATCGTGTGCCTCATCGGCATTCTGAAGAGCGGCGCTGCCTACGTCCCACTCGACCCCACCTACCCTCGAGACCGCATCGCCATGATGCGAGAGGACGCCGACCTGAAACTCATCCTCGCCAGCGATTCGCACGCGGGGTGGATCGGCGGCGAGAGCTCTGCTGCTTCGGCCGTCCACTCGTGGGACAGTGTGGCCGCACGGCTCGGCGAGTTGGCGAATACGCCGGTCGACGTGTCCGCCGGGCCCGAAGACGATGCGTACGTCATCTTCACCTCGGGATCGACCGGCCGACCCAAGGGCATCCAGATGCCCCACCGGGCGCTCGCCAACCTGATCGGCTGGCAGCTCGAGCGGACGACATTCCAACCCCGATCACGCGTGCTGCAGTACTCGAGCATCAGCTTCGACGTGTCCTTCCAGGAAGTCGCAACGACGCTCGCTTCCGGCGGCGAACTGATCATGGTGCGCGACAGCGAGCGGCGCGACCCGCGGCTCTTGCTCGGGTTGCTCCGCGATCTGCACGTACAACGGCTGTTTCTGCCGTTCGTCGCGCTTCGCAGCCTGATCGAGGTCGCGAGGCAGGGCGACGGGCTCCCGAGTGAACTGACCGAGATCATCACCGCCGGCGAACAACTGCGCGTCGACGACGTCACGCGGGAGGTGTTCGGTCGCTCAACGGCATTGACACTCGACAATCAATACGGGCCCTCGGAAACCCACGTGATCACTGCGCACCTCCTCGATGGCGATCCGCAAAAATGGCCCGATCTCCCCCCGATCGGTCGCCCGCTGACGAACTGCACCGCTGAGGTCCTCGACGCCGACCTGAGCCCGGTCGCCCAGGGTTCGGTCGGCGAGATCTACCTCGGCGGGACCAACCTCGCGCACGGGTACCTCCGTCGCCCCGACCTCACCCAGCAGGCCTTCATCGAGGTCGGTGACGATGACCGCTCGCAGCGGCTGTACCGCACGGGCGACCTCGCCTTCGTCGACGAGCACGGCGACATCCACTACCAGGGGCGAGTCGACGACCAGGTCAAGATCCGCGGCCACCGCATCGAACCCGCCGAGATCAACGCCGTCGCAAGCCGGCTCGACGGCGTCGCCCAGTGCCTGACACAAGCGTTCCGTCGCCCGAACGGTGCTGCGTATCTGGTCAGCTACTTCACGACGACCGACGGCAACATCGACTCCGCACGGCTTCGTGAGCACCTGCGGAGCCAGCTCCCCGACTACATGGTGCCCGCGTTCGTGATCGAGCTCGATGAGCTCCAACTGGGACCGAGTGGCAAGGCCGATCTGCGCTCGATGCCTGATCCACGAAAGTCGGGGGTCTTCCCTGCGCCGGCCTACGCCACCGACACCGAGCGTCGTCTCGGAACGATCTGGAACGAGGTGCTCGAGTTTCCGAACATTCCCGCGGACGCCAACTTCTTCGACCTTGGTGGCGACTCCCTGGCAGCGGTCACGCTGTTCTTGCGCATCAGCGAGGAGTTCGAGCTGGACCTTCCGCTGGCGGCACTCGCTCAGACGCCCACGATCAGTGCGTTGGCGCAGCGGATCGACGAACGCGGCGGCGACACCGACGACGGATACCGGTCGCTCCAGCTCCTGCAGGACGGCCCCGACGACGTGCCCCCGCTGTTGTTGGTGCACGGCGGTGGGGGCAACGTGTTGATCTACGGAGAGTTCGCCGCAAATCTGGCGCCGGACCAACGTGTGTACGCATTCCAGTGGTCGGGTTGGGACGGTGGCCGCGGAGAGCGCACGATCCCGGAGATGGCCGCTGCGTACAAGGCCGAACTCGTTCGCGTCGCCCCCGAGGGCCCGTACCGCATCGGCGGACATTGCATCGGCGGGTTGATCGCCATCGAGCTGGCCCACCTGCTCGTCGAGGATGGCCACGAGATCGATGGACCTCTGATCGTCTCCGACTCGCCGAACCTTGCTGCACGCTCGTACCACCCGGAGGATCCGGACAGCTCTCCAGCGTCACGCAAGCGGTGCGATCGGCGAGCCGACGAGATCTTGTCGATGGTTCCCGCCCAACTCCGAACAGGTGACTGGCGTGGGTCGCGAGACCGCAAGCCGGATGGCTCGAAGCGACCCCAGCGCAGCACGCTGCAATCGATACTCGCTCGTCTGCCCTGGCTGGTTGCGCTCATCAGAGTGGTACGTGACTGGTTCCGCATCAAGCTGCGAGTCCTGCTCCACCGAGAGGTGCCGCTGAGGCTGCGCGAGCGCTACTGCACGAACACCCTCATCCGCGCGGCAAAACGCCATCGTGCTCGATCCTGGAGCGGCGATGTCCTGTATCTGCGCGCCAGCACCTTCGAGGCCAAGACGATGGGTCTCGAAGGTTGGTGGGATGACACGACGTTGGGCTTCGAGGAGTTGTGCACAGGCGGCTTCGAACTCCACGTGGTCGGTGGGTTCCACAACGATCCGTTCTCGTTCACGTACTCCGCTGACAAGGTACGAGAAGCGTTTCAGATCACCCCGTCGAGCGACTGACCTCACGCTTCCAGGGCGCATTCGACGTGAGGTGTCGGCGGGCTCGGGTGAGGTCGTGACGAAGGCGGCCCTTGGTGGCCCACGCGGCTGCCCACACGCCGCCGAGGCATCGGATGCGCGCCATGATCGGAATACCCGGCACCACGACGAGGCTTCGTGCGTATTCGCCGATGATCCGCCAGTACGGAAAGCCGAGCTTGTCGGTGTACTTCGGGTCGAACCATGCCCGCCACGCGAGGTAGTCGAGGCCACCTTTGACGCCGTAGGTGGTCGACGCTTGGCCGGCATGTTCGCGCATGAGTTGCAACGGCTCGTTCAGCTGCACGAACGGTCCGAGCAGGATGAGTCGAGCGAGGAGGACGCCGTCGGCGTGGCCGTAGTCCCCGTATGGTGGAATTCGCAGGAGGGCGGCTCGGCGCATCACACCGAAGATCAAGTGGCAGCGTCCTTCGTACGTCACCGCGTCGTGGAACCGGATGTCGACCTGGGAAGCCTCGCGGCGCATCGGCGGGCCGTGGTAGACGCCCTCGCTGACACCGGCGCCGTCGATGATCTCGACGCGAGTATGGGCGAGCACCGCATCAGGGTTGGCGTCGAGCGCGGCGACGCAGCGTTCGAGGTAGGTGGGAGCGATCATGTCGTCGTGGGCGGCCCACCGGAACAACTCGCCCTGTGACAGCTCGACCACCCGGTTGAAGTTCCACGTTCCGCCCATGTTCTGCTCGGACCGGTGGTACTTCACGCGCTCGTCCCGCTGCGCGTAGCGTTTGCAGATGTCCTGGGTCGTGTCGGTCGAACCGTTGTCGGAGATGACGACTACGAAGTCCGTGAAGGTCTGCGCCAGGATCGAATCGAGCGCTTCAGCCAGGTACCGCTCGCCGTTGTAGACCGGCAACCCCACGCTCACACGGGGGCTCATGTGACGCAGACCGCTACTGCAACCGGTGCGCCCCGAGGGTTCGACACTGTCGCCACGACCGCCACCGCCATCGTCAAGAGGCTAGCTGTGCACCCGTGAACCACGACCCTGACCGTCACACGAATTCTTCTGAGCGACGCTGCAGCGGATCGATGTAGAGATCGTCGCTCGAGTCCGCGGCTCGCCATGAGGCTGCCACGAATCCGAGCGCGAAACCGAGCAGCAGCGTCAGTCGAAACTTGTCGAGTGCCGGTTCGACCAACGCCTTCGCGAGCCATCCCAACAGGCCGAGCAAACCGGCAATGGCGATCGCGGCGACCTGGTTGGGGGCAGGCCCCTGCCACACCTTCCCAGCCGTAAACGCGGTGACACCGAGCGCAATCATCAAGAACCCCACCCCGACGAACCCGATTCGCAACCAGATGTCGAGCACCAGGTTGTGCGCCGTCGTCTGCAGATCGGCGCCGGAGTTCACCCGCGTCGTTTCGACCTCGGCGCCGACTCCGTAGCCGAAAATTGGACGCTCCTGTGCCAAATTGATCGACTCCTCGTACAGCCTCACGCGCTCCTTCGCGCTCTCCTCGTTGCCTTGCCCGCCGAACGCCTCCTGGACGATCTCCGACGGAGTCCCCGACGCCAGCCCGATGGTGCCGGCACCCACGAGCACCGCGGCAATCAACGCGATCTGTGCTCCGGAGACCGACGACCGACGCTTCCACGTCTGACCTACGAGCGCGAGGACGGCCAACGTGGCCACGACAGCAGCGAGCGTCAGGTACGAGCCGCGTTGGTCGCGTGTGACGGGGACCAACAGCAGCGCGATGCCCGCAGTAGCCACATACCATCTCGGTGGGGTTCGAACGGCTTCGGTGATGATGACGGCACCTCCGATCACCACGAGCAGAGTCACACTGTCGTGACTGAGCATTCCCAGTGCGGGAAAATCCTGAACCGGAGTGTTGAGGACGATCTCGAGGTCGGACAGGCTGACGATGAGACCGACCGGCAGCAGCGGGGCGAGTACCAGCCCGAGCGTCCCGATCGAGTCGTAGACACGGTCGATGTCGACCCCGGAGGCAACGACGAGACCACCGAGGATGTACAACAGCACCTTGCCCTGGAACAGCACCTGCTCGAACTCGAGGCCGACCATCAGTCCGATCACGACACCCGTGAAATAGAGGGTGAAGAACGGCGCCCACGCGAGACCAACGGGACCGATCCGACCCCATCGACCGGCCAGCAGCCGCGCCGCAATCGCCGCGAACAGCAAGAAATCGGGCGGCCTGAAATCCTGACCGAAAAACTCGGGACGGAGCAGGCCGACCGGCACCGACGCCACCTCCGGTGTGACGATCGCCTCGACGATGAACGTCAGTGCCACGACGTTGAAGATCGTGTGTCGGCGATCGCTGGACTCCAAGACGAGGAACCATGCGAGCAGTCCACTCGCCAGGACTGCTGCGCCGAGGAGCAGTACGATCAACACGCTGGGTCCGTCCCTGGATGGAAGTCGTCGGTCGGGTCTGGCCGACGACCAGCGATCGGATGCCCAAGTGCCGCCGCAAGCACACCCACGAACTCATCTGTGATCGTGTCGATGTCGAAGTTTGTCTCGGCTGCACGACGCGCTGCCGCACCCATTTCGATTCGCGTCGCCGGTTCGTCGACCAGCCGACGTGCGGCGGCGATGAATCCGTCGGTGTCGCCTGGGTCGACCACGAGCCCAGCGCCGTTGGCCTGGATCGTCCGCGAAGCCAGGTTCTCACGAGGCATCGCGCCGAGGATCGCACGACCGGCACAGTGATAGGTCAATACCTTCGACGGCACGGAGAACACCCCTGCGTCGGGCTCGAGCAGCACGAGCAACACGTCACCAGAGCCCAACATGTCGGGGAGATCGGCGTACGGCTGGAAGGGGATGAGCTCGATCTCGTCGCCGACGAGGCGCTCCGAGAGCCACGTCGCGCCGAGACCCTCGGAGGCGACCACCACACGAACATCGGGCCGCTCGGCAAACGCCCGTGCGAGCGCGAGCAACATCGCCGGTTGATGCTTCAAACCCAACGTGCCGGCGTACAACAGCACCGCTTGGTCCTCGCCGATGTCGTGGCGTTCCGACCACGGATTCGGCCTCGGTGAGACCCTCACTTCCTCGAGGGGTGCCCAGTTCTGCACGACGGTCACTTTCGAATCGGCGACACCCCACTCGCTGAGCAGGCTCAAGAAATCTTCGCTGATGACAACCACCTGCCGGCTGGATTTCAACAACCACTTCTCGATGGCGACGAAGATTCGGCCGATCAACCGATTGATCGACCCGCCGCGTTGCTCGAAGTGCTGGCTGAGCGCCGTGCTGTAGATGTCCTGCTGCCAGAAGACGATCGGGGTTCGCCGCACGCGCAGGCCGAGTTGCAGTACGAGCGCCGAGACGAGCGGGGCGTTCGCCGAGATGACCACGTCCGGGACCGTCGCCCGAATCTGGCCCATGAAACGCCAGCCATACTCGAGTTCCTGCACGACACGGCGGACTGCCGAGTACTTCGAGAACTTGCGGTGAAGCGAGATGCCCACGCTCCGAAAGCAGTCGCCTCCGCTGCCGCCGACGGCGCCGTGCGGTGTCTGGAACGACGTGCAGTACACATGGGTGACGTCGAGGCCTCGTCCCGCCAGACTCCTGGCCAGTTGGGCTTGGAACGGATGCCCGGAAAAGTCGTGCACGACGACACGTATCGCTGCACTGCTGGGAGCTTTCCGCCGCAGACCCACGCCGCGAATATAGCTGGGCATCGGGCCACCGAACGTTCCGATCTGACGACGGACAGCGCTCACCCGGCCGCGCCATGCATTCGTTGCCCGGTGTGTGCGTCACGGTACCGGCAAGTCCCACCGGCGGACGTGGACTCTTCCGACGTCGAGTGGCATCATTCGAGCCTTGCGTGGACACCAGTCGAAGTCGATGGCGAAGCACGGCCCCGTGGCAACTTCGGTCGTTCCATCCGAGGTCGTGCGGAGGGGATCGACACGGGACCTGGTCGAACAGTTCGTGTTGTCGAAGTCGCTGGACACTCCCGACGGCTTCGAGACCGAGTCACTCGGCACATGGAGACTTGCTCATCATCCGACGCTGCCGGTCATCCACATCGACGACCGGAACGGAAACCGACTCGGCTGGCTGCTCGGCCATCCGATCACCTCGCTCCCCGAATTGCTCCGTGGTGGTTCGACGGTGACCGTTGACGGGGATGTCGACCGGCTCGGGTTCGTCGAAGACCTCGGTGGTCGGTTCCTTGCAGTGTTCCTCGACGGACACTCACCTGCCATCTATCCGGACGCGTCGGCGTCGTATGCGTCGGTCTTCTGCCAGAGCATGCAGCTCGCGGCGTCCACAGCGAGCCTGATCCCGTACGACGTGGACACCACCGACCGGCTGGAATTCCTGCGTGATCTGAACATCCCCTTCTCCACCAACTACTTCCCGTTCGGCTTCACGCATCGTCACGGGGTCGAGCAACTCCCACCCAATCACCACCTCGATCTCGAACGGTGGGAGGCGGTCCGGCACGGCCCGCGTCCTCCGAAGCGCGGCAGCCTGAGCGTCGAGGAGTCAGCTGAGCGTGTTGCCGCCCTCATCCGACGCCATCTCGACGCTGTTCTCGAGTGCTACCCGGGGTACTTGCCGATCACCTCGGGGCACGACTCCCGCATGCTCCTGGCATGCGCCCGCGACCACCGTGAGGAGCTCGGGCTGTACACCCTCAGGATTCCCGACCTCAACGGAGAGCGCGACACCTACGTTGCAGGCCACATCGCGCGGCGCTTCCGGCTGAGCCATCAAGCCGTCGCCATGATCAGGCCTGATCCCCGTGATCTCGAACTCTGGTCGTACCGCACCGGTTGTGTGGTCGGTGAACCACGGGGCCGCAACGCCACGACCACGTACCGGTCGCTCGACCGCTCACGAGTCCGTTTCAACGGTCAGATCGGCGATCTGTTGCGATCACCGAATCGGACACCGGAGGACCGCGAAGATTCGGTGATCAGTGTCGAGCGCGCCGCCATCCAATCGCTGGTCGATGCCACGGGATCGGATTACCGCTCCAAGCTGACCCCCGGCCAGGCGAAGGTCGTCACGTCGGCGTTCTTCCTGGAGCGCGCCGAGCGTTGGCTCGTCGGCCTCGGTGGCTTCGACGCGTTCACCGTGATCGATCTCAACTACCTGGAGTCGAGTATCGCCGCATGGGCCGGACCGTGGGCATACGCAGAGTTCTTCGATCCTGGTTTCACGCTGTTCCCGATGAGCCACCGCGAGATCATCGACATCTTTCTCGCCCTGCCCGAGATCGAGCGATGCGACAGCAGCCTGCAAAGAGCGGTGATCCGTCAGCAGTGGCCCGAGTTGTTGGACTGGCCGTTCAACGTGACCCCTTGGCAGGTCGTGGCGTCACAGTTCCCGCGTCGGGCGCTGGTTCATGCCCGCCGGCGAGCGCGCATCTCCCGGGGCTTCGCGTCCCGCTGAGCCGGGCTGACGAACCCCTCAACCCGCACCCTCAGCACGCCGATACCCCATTCGTGTGGTAGCTGCGGATCGACGTGGATCCTGGTCGTATCGGTATCCGGTCGACCGGATCGGTAACGTGCGGCGGCCGGGATGCGAACTGCGACGACACGCCAACCCGAGACGAGAGCATGTGAGCATCGAATCCGCAAGCGTTCAACCAACTGATGAGCCGGCACACGGGCCTGGGCTGTCGGGGCTCGTCAAGCGCCGATGGAAGTCGCTGACGATCCTCGGGATCGTTGCAGGAGGGGCTGCCCTGGCCGAAGCGTCGATCCTGGTCCTCATCACCCGGGTGGCGTTCGCCATCTCGGAGGGCGTTGACGGCGTCAGTGTCGGCTTCGGGCGAACCGTCAGCATCTCCGGTGCCTTCGCCCTGTCGCTTCTTCTGGTCATGGTCACGATCAGCCTGCAGATCGCAGCCGCGTGGCGGGCGTCGCGGCTCACCGCACTCGTGATCGCCGACATTCGACTCGACCTCTCGGACGCATTCCTCGAGGCCAAGTGGTCGGCGCAACACGGCGAACGCACCGGACAGCTCCAGGAACTCCTCACCACGTTCATCCGAGGTGGCTCACAGTTGATCGGCGCCGTGTCGACCGGTACGACCGCCGCCGTCGGTCTTCTGGCGATGCTCGTCACCGCCGCATTTGTCGACCCGATCGCAACCGCGCTCCTGTTCGGTTTGATCTGCATACTCGCCCTGGCCACCCGGCCGCTCAATCGACTTGTCGACCAGGAAGCAGAACGCACCGCTGCAGCAGGAATGGACTTCGCAACGGCGCTCAGTGAGGTCTCTCAACTCGGCCTGGAGATGCACATCTTCAACGTGCAGCCGAGCGCGAAGTCGAGGCTCGGTGCCCTCATCCGTCGCAATCAGCTCACGAATCAACGCCTGGACTTCTGGTACCAGTTCATCCCGACGACCTACGCCAGCGCTTCGTATCTGGCGCTCATCGCAGCCCTCGGTGGGATCTGGATGTTCGGCGAAGCCGACCTTGCAGCGATCGGCGCAGTCACGCTGCTGATGTTCCGCGCCATCCGATATGGCCAGGCGGTGCAGCTGAAGCTCACCGAGGTGAGTGCCAACTTACCGTTCCTCCGGCAGCTCGATCGAGAACTCACGCGATATCGGTCGGCTCGGCTGCTCGATCGGGGTGGGAGCATCGGAAACGTCGGACCGCTGCACCTCGACGGAGTGTCGTTCGAGTATCAGGACGGCCATCCCGTGCTCCGCAACATCGAGGCGGCCATCGAGTCACGTGAGGTCATCGGATTGATCGGTCCATCTGGGAGTGGGAAGTCGACGTTGGTCCAACTCCTCCTCGGTCTCCGAGAGCCCACCGCTGGCGACGTGCTGGCGGATGGTCGAGACATCCGTTCGCTCTCCAAGACCGAATGGGCGCGAAAGGTCACGTTCGTACCCCAGGAATCACACTTGGTGGCAGGAACCGTCGCCGACAACATCCGGTTCTTCCGAGACGGGATCACCCAGGACCAGATCGAGCACGCAGCACGTCTCGCCAACTTGCACGACGATGTCGCGCAGTGGCCGGAAGGCTACGACCGTCAGGTCGGCGAGCGCGGCAGCCATCTCAGTGGTGGCCAGCAGCAGCGCCTCATCATCGCTCGGGCTCTCGTCGAGGAACCCGACGTGTTCATCCTCGACGAGCCGACGAGTTCACTCGACGTCCGCTCCGAACAGCTCATCCGCACGACACTGGACACTCTCCGAAGCCGGATGACGATCATCATCATCGCCCACCGGCTCTCGACCCTCGACATCTGCGACCGCATCATGGTGCTGATCGACGGCCAACTCATGGGGTTCGACACGCCCGCGAACCTCGAGGTCAGCAACGACTTCTACCGCGAGGCCCTCGTCATCTCGGGCATGCGCGACAGCCCGCCGCGAAGTGGTGGGCTCTGAGGGCCCACCAGCCGGTGGGCCCTCGACGGGATCCTCGGTCGTCGGTGGCCGCCCTGCCGAACCACTGAACCGCCCTGGCGACCAAACTCGGTCGCGAAGCCGTTCGGCCAGATGACCTCCCTGATCGGTGTGCGTCACACCGCCGGCTTGCGGAGAAGGACGATGGCGAAGCTCGAGAACGTGTACCACTCGCGGCGTTCCGCCGTCCTGAACCATCGCTCGGCGACGTCGCGGATCAGCGGGATGCGCTGGTAGTAGTCGTGGCCGAAGCCCGCTGTGTACTCGATCACCTCGAATCCGAGGGCGCGCAGGCGGTCGAGCTGACGGTCGGTCGGCCCGCGAGTCCAGCTGTAGCGCGCAGGGAACTTCTCTTCCCGTGAACGGTCGCGTGGGAGCACGACGTCGAGGATCTGGCTCCCCAAACGCTCCGGCACGATGCGATTCACCAAGAATGGAATGTTGTACAGCGTCGGGAAATAGTGGAGCGCAACACCGCCTGGCTTGAGCGCCTGGAAAACGTTCCGATGGAACCGTTTGCCACTCTCGACGTGTTCGGCTACGAACTTCGAGAACATAAAGTCGAACTCGTTATGGGCGTCGAGGCGCTCACCGGCGATGTCGGCGCACACACGGTCGAACCCGGATGGAGCGAGGTTGAGCTCGTCCTGCGAGATGTCGAGGACAGTGTATCGCAGGCCGAGTTCGTCGGCCCGTTGCACCGACAGCAGCGGGTTCCGGCCACCTCCGATGTCGCAGACATCGAGCGCACCCAACCGCTCGATCCACCCCACCACGAGGTCGTCGTAGCCGTTCCACAATTGCGCGTGTGGGACACCCACGACCGTCGTCGTTCCCTCGATCGCCTCAGACATTTACCCGAGCCGTCTCGCCATCATCTGTTCTCCCCACACACCGCCGAACGCGGCAGCGCTCCGCGGCCCATGCTGATCGCAGGTGGGCGCATTGTCAACCCTGCGACGTGCCCGAGACGTCCTGCGATCACGTCCTGGTGAAGATGCCGCGTGAGATGGGCCGATGATCGCATGCCGAACATTCGACAAGGTGCACGCTCAACGACTCACAACAGCTGTCACCGACCGTGAGACAGATGCCTCGCCCACGCTCGATCGTTTGCCGACGGCAAGGAATCGGCAGATCCGGTTCGTCGAGGGCGTCGGTTGCCCCGGCCACCACCTCACACGCGTCGGCGCACCTGATGGCTTGGGGGCAATGCTCGATGATCGACGTGCGATCCACTCGGCGGCATCGGCCGACGTATGGGTGAGCTGAGCGCATCGTTCGGGTCCCAACGGTTCCAAGAACCTGTCTACGGTGGCCGTGTCACGCCCGACCGCCGCCCACAGATTGCCGCTGTCGTGATCGACCACGATCGTCAGATACTTGTGGCCACGCTTGTAGGAAACCTCGTCGATCCCGATCCGGGTGACACCCGCACGCCGGTCGACTCGAGCATCGATGTCGGCGATGAGTCGGGTGATGATCGGCCCGACCGTGCGCCATTCGATACGCAGCGGCGCACAGATCGCCGATTTCGAGTCGCGCACGCCAACCAGCCAACAGTGTGTCGTCGGTGCCGCATTCATCGCCGCAACCCTTTGTGTCGTCGGATGACGATCGTCATCATCGCCCACCGGCTCTCGACCCTCGACATCTGCGATCGCATCATGGTGCACATCGATGGCGAACTCAGAGCATTCGACACGCCCGACAACCTCGAGGTCAGCAACGACTTCTACCGTGAGGCCGTCGTCATTTCGGGCATGCCTGACGGGCTGGGGGAGCTGGCCGCTCGTACACTGGCAGCGCCATGACCCCACGTGCTGCACCGAGAACCGGAGCGTGTGAGGTGGTGGCATCACGCATCTTCGCCTTGTTCGTCGGGCTGTCACTGGTGATCGTCGGTTCCGCCTGTGCAACCTCGGACGAACCTGTGGACGGAGCAGCGAAGGGCCTCCTGGGTGTGTACGTCGGCTTCAACGAAGGGCAACGCCTGATCGACTTCGAGGAGGATCTGGGGGCGCCCGTCGACCTGGTCATGACCATGGCGGACTCGCGAGGAGCAGATGCCATGGTCAGTTCGGTGTGGGGACAGTTCGCGGCGCCCGACGCTCACCTCCCAAGCGCTTCGGACCGCCTGCAGGTGGTCGCGTCCGTCCCGATCGCCTTCGGGCCGGGTGGCATGTCACGGACAACGGACGGGCGTGCTGCGGTCGAGGAAAATCTGCGTGCCGTTGCCGCCGGCCGACATGACGAGGAATTCCGCCTCGTGGCTCGATACCTCGTGAATGCGGGGTACGACGATGCGATCATCCGTCTCGGACACGAATTCGACGCTGACTGGGCGCCGTACTCCGCACGGGGCAGTGCAGATGCGTACGTGTCGGCGTTCCGTCACGTCCACGATGTGCTCACGAGCGTGTCGCCAGCATTTCGGTTCGATTGGACGTCGACCGCGGCCCACTTCGTGCAGTACGGTCCGGCTGCGTATCCGGGCGATGACGTCGTCGACATGATTGGCCTCGACGTGTATTGGCGTGACCCCGGACCACTCACTGAAGAGGTGTGGCAACGTCGATTCGAATCAGTGCTCCGCACCCATCTCGCGTTCGCGCAACAGCACGACAAACCGGTTTCGTATCCCGAGTGGGGACGTTCGCTGGCTGACGAGCCGAGCTTCGTCGACTTCATGCACGATTGGTTTGATCAGCTCCCCCGCACGGGCGCTGGTCGCCTCGAGTACCAGGCGTATTTCAATGAGGTCGGACTCTTGGACGATGAGTTCTACCCCTACGATCTGGAGCAACTGCCCAACGTGAAGAGTCGATACGTCGAGCGTTTCGGTGCTGTGTGAATCCCGAGCGCGTCAGCGAGAGACGCGGCTCTTCAGCTTGGAGATGACTCGACGAGCGGCGTCGGCGACGTACGCGCGGTCGGTGAGCGAGTACGCGACCTTTCGGGCTTTCATCGCGCGCGTGCGGTGGTGGAAGATGCGCACCTCACCCCACAGTCCACGACGCTTGAGCTCCTCCGCCATGGCCCCACGGGCGTTGTACCTGCGATTCGGCAGCGTGACCATTGACATCCCACACGCCTCAGGCGCCCCATCGGCGACGAGCCGGTTGAACCATGTCTGGTCGCAGTTGTGCCCTGGCCACATGTCGGTCGGATCTTGTTTGCACACCGTCTCGAACCATCGATCGAGGAAGGCGTTCGTGGGTTCGCTGGAGTCGAAGCACAACACCCCGGTGTTGAACTGATCGGGGTGCTCGAGTTCGAGACGGTTCTCGCCAGTCGTCGTCGACACGAATCGGTACGCTTTCGCCACGGCGAAGCTGCCGGTCGCTGCGAGATCGAAGATCTCGACGAACGGCCCCAGAACCGTCGTGTCGGTGTCGAGGAACAGTGTCTCGCCGTACGGGCTCTGACGCAGCACCTCGACCTTCTGTTGCAGGGGATGCAACGCCGAGTGGTACTCGACATGATCGGCATCGAGCCCGCGGGGGACTGGGTAGGGGGAGAAGACCGTCACCGGGAGGCTGGGATGCTGCCGCCGCAGCCCTTTGAGCGACGTCGACAGTTCACCCAGGTAGCTCTTCGGCCCGGCAACCAGATAAATCACGCCGCGCGTCGGCGGGTCGCCTGGGCGCCCGCTTGACCAAACGGGCGCGCTCGTCACCCTGGCTTGCCTTGGATGGTGGCGCTGTTCCAGGTGCGCCAGGCCGGCGAAACGTAGGCAATGACCTCCACTGTTTGGTCACTGTTCGGATCGAGGTCCAGTGTTTTCGACGTCGTCGCTGATCCGACGGTGCCGAACCAGGTCCAGCTCGTCGAATCCTTCTGACGATGCCGCACGATGTAGAGCTTGGCAGATGGATGTGTCCAGTCGATGCGTAGACCGGCGTCGACCCAGGTGAGCCGGAGCGATGCTTCGGTCTCCGAGCCCGGTGAGAAAGCCGATGGTGCTGATGGGGTCCCCGGGGTCGGTGCCGGTGCGTTCGGCGCCAGCCTCTGGATGGATGCGTTGTTCCAGGTGCGCCAGGCGGGGGAAACGTAGGCAATGACCTCCACGGTGTAGTCGCGGGACCGATCGAGGTCCAACGTCTTCGACGTCGTCGAGGACCCGACGGCTGGGTACCACGTCCAACTGGTCGAACCCGTCCGGCGATACCGCATGATGTACAGCTTCGCGGATGGATGTGTCCAGTCGATGCGTAGACCGGCGTCGACCCAGGTGAGCCGGAGCGATGCTTCGGTCTCCGAGCCCGGCGAGAAAGCCGATGGTGCGGCAGGGGTTTCCGGGGTCGTTGTCGGCGGCGTCGGGATCGGAATCGGAGAGGGTGTGGGGGGCGCCGCAGTGGTCGAGGGAGCGGTCGGCGTTGGCGCGGTGGTGGTCGGTGGCGCGGTGGTGGTGGGTGGCGCGGTGGTGGGTGGCGCGGTGGTGGTGGTGGTGGTGGTGGTGGTGGTGGGCGCTGTGGTGGGCGGTGGGGCGATGGTGGTGGGCGGTGGGGCGATGGTGGTGGGCGGTGGGGCGATGGTGGTAGGCGGTGGTGGCGGTGTGGTCGGCGTCGGCGCAGGGGCACCGAGGCCCCAGTTCTTGAAGGTGTTGGTGTAGGCCTGTTTGGTGGTGGGGTAGTTGTTGAGGTCGTAGCCGGACTGGGAGGGGTCGTTGAAGTAGGCCTGGTAGAGCAGTCGGCCGGGTCCTGTGGTGGGCAGGGTGTTGAACCAGCCGTGCATCAGTTCGATGAATCGGCCTGTGTTGGCGTTGGCTTGTCCCCATTCGGGGAACGAGACGGGTTTGTTGTGCGATCGGGCGAATTCGAGGTGCTGGCGAAGTACCGGTTCGTAGCGTTGGGTCCA
>JBGTEH010000284.1:0-4032 GCA_041747915.1 Ilumatobacteraceae bacterium | reverse complement strand
CGAGCAGGTCCGCAAGGTGTTCGAGTATCTGCGCAAGCACGTGACCACCGACATCGCTGCTGCTCACATCGTGATCGACGGCGGCAGCGTCATGTTGTGCGACGGCGATCAGCTCGTCGACGTGTTGAAGAACGGCCAGGGCGTGCTCAACGTGCTGTCGCTGGGCGGCGTGCGCGACGAGCTCGAGGCCGATCTGGCACCGATCACCGCGGATTCAGCCGACCTGGCCGCCCATCGCCCGACCGGATGACGCTGCTGCATTCGCCGCTCGACGGCGAGCATCGAGCGCTCGGCGCGACCATGGTGGAGTTCGGGGGATGGGAGATGCCCATTGCGTACCCGACCGGCACGATCGACGAACACTTCGCGTGCCGGCGCCGGGCCGTGATGTTCGACGTGTCACATCTCGGAACTGTCCGAGTCGAGGGTTCCGACGCCTTCCACCGGCTCCAGACGACGCTGACGAACGACCTCGCCAAGATCGCCCCGGGTCGAGCCCAGTACACGCACCTTCTCGACGAGCGAGACGCCTCGGTGATCGACGACCTCATCGTGTGGTGGCATGGCGCCGATGTCTTCGACGTCATGCCCAATGCGTCCAACACCGCTGGCGTGCGGTCGGCGATCGGCGGTGAGGACACCACCGGGTCACGGGCCGTGATCGCCGTGCAGGGCCCGGAGGCGCTGGCGTTGGTGTCGACGGTGTTCCCCGAGGCCGCTGCTGTCGGTCGGTTCCGGGTGGCGACGTGCGCATGGCAAGGAGTCGACTGCGCAGTTGCGGGGACGGGATACACCGGAGAAGCTGGCATCGAGATCGCCGTGCCGATCGATGCTGCCTCGGCGTTGTGGCAGGCGTTACTCGCCGCCGGCATCACGCCCGCCGGGCTCGGCGCCCGTGACACTCTGCGCCTCGAGGCGGCGCTTCCACTGCACGGCCACGAACTCGGCGCCGGGATCACGTCGCTGCAAGCGGGCCTCGGTTGGGTCGTGGGATGGGGCAAGTCGTCGTTCGTCGGGCGCGATGCGGCGATCGCCGAACGCGATCGGGGGATCGAGCGGCGGTTGATGGGAATCGGCACGGAGGGGCGACGCCCGATCCGCGCCGGGTGCGCCGTGTCGATCGACGGAGCCCCCGCCGGGGAGGTCACGAGCGGCAACTTCTCGCCAGTGCTCGGCCACGGCATCGCGTTGGCCTTCCTGCCTCCCGAGACGGCGGTCGGCACAGCGGTCGCCGTCGACGTCCGTGGGAAAGCGATCCCGGGCACCGTCGTCGAGACTCCCTTCGTGTGACGCTGGTGTCAGACACCAGCGTTACACGCGGTCAGCGCGCCGACTTCTTCGCTGCCGCGCGCGTCGACGTCGCGGCCGTCTTGGAGGTCGCAGCCCTCTTCGTCCGTGGTTTGGCGCTCGACTTCTTCGGCGTCGCCGCCGGAACAACCGAGGTGCCTGCAACCACGGTGCGCGCTGGGGCAGAGGACTGGCTACGGGTGCCTGGCACGCGGAAGCCGCCGAACAAGCCACCAGCTGATTCGGCGAACTGCGTCAATGGGCTGAGTCGGTTCGACACTTCGGCGAGCAGGTCGGAGAACTGCCCGATCTGCGATGGAAGTTGAGCGAACGATGGTGCGGCGAGCACCTCGGCGAGGCGGTTGAGTCCAGGGGCGACCGCCATCGCCGGTCCGCTGACGACCTGCATCAGTTCGTCGGCCGCCTTCACGGTGCGGGTGATCTGAGCGACCGCGGCGCGGATCGGCGCTTCGACATCGGCGAGCAACGAGTTGATCCGCTCCGTCGTCTCGTTCAGATTCTCCATCGTGCGATTGAAGTTCTCGACACCCCGCAAGAATTCGTCGACACCCTTGCGGAACTGTTCGAGCGATCGGACCGCGCCCGACAGCGGCGCTGCGAACAACGTGAAGAGATCAGCGAGTGGATCGCTGCGTGCATCGGCCATCGCGCCAACCTACATCTCGAGGAGAAGAACGGGTCAGCGCATTGCTGACGCGTACGCCTCGAGGGGCTCGCACGAACACACGAGGTTGCGGTCGCCCTGCGCTCCGTCGATACGCGACACACTCGGGA
The DNA here is from genome assembly GCA_041747915.1 of Ilumatobacteraceae bacterium. Classification (GTDB taxonomy): domain Bacteria; phylum Actinomycetota; class Acidimicrobiia; order Acidimicrobiales; family Ilumatobacteraceae; genus Sva-07. Next base: position 1,950 of record JBGTEH010000284.1, on the reverse strand, counting down.
AGTACTTCGAGGCGCGCACATCGGCGACCGGAAACGCCGCCAGATCACGCGAGTACACCCGGTCCCACTCACCGAGGAGGTCCTCGGCAGTGTGCGGGGCGTGGTGGAGCGGGCTGTCGGCGTGGGCCCATTCGCCGGAACCGACCCGGTCGATCTCGGAGTGGATGGCGATCATCGCCTGGCAGAACCGGTCGATCTCCCTCAACGACTCGCTCTCGGTCGGCTCGACCATGAGTGTGCCTGCGACCGGGAAACTCATCGTTGGAGCATGGAAGCCGTAGTCCATCAGGCGTTTGGCAACGTCGTCCACCGTGACGCCGGTGGCCTTCGTGATCGGTCGTAGATCGAGGATGCACTCATGGGCGACCCGACCGTTGGCTCCGCGATAGAGCACGGGGAAGTACGGATCGAGTCGCTCGGCGATGTAGTTGGCAGCGAGTATCGCCACGGTCGTCGCCGTGGTGAGCCCCGCGCCACCCATCATCTCGATGTACATCCAGGGGATCGGCAGGATCCCCGCAGAGCCGAACGGGGCTGCCGACACCGCGCCGACGGGCTGATCGTCGGCGAGCGGATGCCCCGGCAGGAACGGCGCCAGATGGGCCCGCACGCCGATCGGGCCGACGCCAGGCCCGCCGCCGCCATGCGGGATGCAGAACGTCTTGTGGAGGTTGAGGTGGCTGACGTCCGCCCCGAACTCGCCTGGGCGCGCATGGCCGACGAGTGCATTGAGGTTGGCGCCGTCGACGTACACCTGGCCGCCAGCGGCGTGAATCATCGCGCAAAGCGTTCCCACCTCGGTCTCGAACACGCCGTGCGTCGACGGATACGTGATCATCGTTGCCGCAAGGCGATCGCCGACGTCGTCGATCTTGACGCGAACATCGGCGAGATCGACGTTGCCGGACTCGTCGCAGGCAACGACCACGACCTCCATCCCTGCCATCACCGCGCTCGCCGCATTGGTGCCGTGCGCACTCGACGGGATGAGACAAACGGTTCGTCGGTCGTCGCCCCGCGAGCGGTGGTATGCGCGGATCGCCAGCAGGCCGGCGTACTCGCCCTGGCTCCCGGCATTCGGTTGCAGGCTGACTGCGTCGTACCCCGTGATCGTGGCGAGTGACCGTTCGAGGTCCCCGATCAGCTCGAGGTATCCCTGCACCTGGTCGGTTGGTGCGAAGGGATGGATGTCAGCGAACTCCGGCCACGTGATCGGGACCATCTCGGAGGTCGCATTCAGCTTCATGGTGCACGATCCGAGGGGAATCATCGTGCGGTCGAGCGCCAGATCGCGATCGCTGAGCCGGCGCAGGTAGCGCAGCATCTCGTGCTCGCTGTGATAGCGGTCGAACACCGACTGTGTGAGGAATTCGTCGGTGCGCCGGCTGACGGCGGTCAGCCCGTCGACTGCGTCGTCGAACTGTGGCGGAGTCAGCGGTGTCCCGCCGAGCGCTCGAACGATCGCTGCGACGTCGTCGATCGTGGTCGTCTCGTCGAACGTGAGGCCGACCGTGGTGTCGTCGAGGCGGCGGATGTTGAAACCAGCGTCGAGCGCTCTGGCGACCGCGCTGTCGGCGTTCGGGACCGCCACCCGCAGCGTGTCGAACCACGTCGGGTTTGCGACCACGACGCCACCGGCTGCGAGTCCGGCTGCCACGATCGACGTGAGCCGCTGGACGCGCTCGGCGATCCTCGTCAGCCCATCGCGCCCGTGCCATGCTGCGTAGAGCCCCGCGATGTTTGCGAGCAGGACCTGGGCGGTACAGATGTTGGACGTCGCCTTCTCCCGACGGATGTGCTGTTCGCGTGTCTGCAGCGCAAGCCGCAGCGCCGGGCGCCCAGCGGTGTCGGCGCTCACGCCGACGATGCGACCGGGCATCGAACGGGCGGCCCGCTCGTGTGCCGCGATGAACGCTGCGTGCGGCCCGCCGAAACCCATCGGCACGCCGA
>JBGTEH010000283.1:0-2014 GCA_041747915.1 Ilumatobacteraceae bacterium | reverse complement strand
CGCCGACTCGAGCCCGGCGCACAGACTCGGCGAGGAAGTGGACTCCTCGCCGGATCACGGCCGAGCGGCTCTCGGCAATTCCGCTGTCGACGAGTTCGTCGATCAGCGCCAGTTCGTCATCAGTGAACCGTGTCGGCACCGGTGTCGTCATACCGTTCAGTATACGTACTGTAGAACGAGTTGGCGAGGCTCGGACACCGCCGCACAGGACCTGGGGGCCACCGCGGACCGCGGGGATGAGCGAACAGATTTTCAACGAGGGCAATCCCACTGACCGCCAGTGCTCTTCTGTTGGCCACCAGCGGGCAGGTTCGTGACCGCCTACGGGCAGGATCTCATGGCCGCCGACAGTCCCAGGTGCTCGGTTGTCATCCTGGAGGCGTACTTCGATCGGCTGGGGAGCAATGGCTTTCGGTCTGATGACGTGGGTACGACGAGGCCTCACGGTGGAGATCGACAACCACTTCGAAAGGCAGACCCTTGCACCATCACCCCGACCTCATGATCCAGCTCGCCATGGACACCCATCGATCCCGGATCGAGCACGCCCAACGGCAGCGGCTCGCCCGAGCGGCACGCGCATCGCGCCAGCCGCTTCCCCTGACCGTGGTGCGCCGAGGCAACTCGCATGCTCGGAGCCGACGCGATCATCGGCCGTGGTCGCCACGCACCCTTGAGCGTGTGGTTCGGCTACTGGACAGCGGGCGGGCCGACCTGGTCGGCCCCGTCGCTGATGATCCACGCTGACGGTCTGGTCGCGCCGACGCCTCAAGCATCTACGTTGTCCATGTGACCGCCTTGATTCAACGGATTGTCGATTCGCTGCCCACGGCCACTGGGAAGGTGCTGATTCGCGATCGGGCGGGAGACCGTGCCCTTGTCGAACTCGTCGCGCATGAGTGTGCCGCACGCGGATTGGTGCCGATCGTCGAGCACGTGTCGAACGCGGAGCTTCGACGGCAGATCGACACGTCGCCACCCGAGGTCTTGTCGCGCTGGGATGTCGACCGTCTGATCGTTGCCGAGGAGATCAGCGGATTGATCGTGCTGGCCGGTTGGCGAGTCGACCTGGCCGGCCTCGCACCGGCATCGGTCGCTGCTTGGTCCGATGCTGCGGGCCGAGTGGAGGCGGTGATCGACGATCGTCGGGTGCCAACCGTGGTCGTCGCGGTCCCAACCGAGGACGTGGCGGCGAATCTGGCGATGTCGGTCGACGTGCTCAACACCCGCATCATGGCGAGCATCGTGTTGTCCGCAACGCAGATCAATGCGGCCACGCAGGGTGTTCTCGAAGCGCTGACGCGCGGCTCGTCGATCGAGGTCCGTACGCCGGCAGGTTCGTTGTTGGTCGAGCGTGGGACACGACCGCTGCTGGTGGACGATGGCGTCGTTGACGCCGCAGATGTCGAGGTGGGCGCGACCGTGTCGAACCTGCCGGCTGGCTCGGTGTACTTCACGGTCCTCGAGGATGCCACTCGGGGCCGAGTCGAGTTGGTCGATGGTGCCGTGCTCGATCTCGGCACGGACGGGCGCGTGACGATGGGCGAGTTCGCCGGGGAACGAGTCTCCCACATCGGTATCGCTACCAACCCGCTGGTGTCGGGTTCGATTGGCTGGACGATCGTCGACGAGCACCGTCCAGGGGCGGTGTTTCTGGCTTTGGGCGAGAACCGGTACCTGAACGGCGAGAACGCGTCGGCGATCAACGTCGATCTGCTGCCCGCATCGCCGACGGTGATCGTCGACCATGCGACGATCGTCATGGACGGTGAACTCGTCTGACCGATCGATACCTCGAACACCGAGTTCCGTACGGTTCTCGGACGGCGAGTCGGAACCGGCGCTGTGGTCGTTGGTCTCCGATGGCGCCGCTGTCGAGCGGCGATGCGTCATCCGTGCGATGTAGCGATCGATCAACCTCTGACCGGATGCGTCCGTGCCCTGTGTGCGGTCATGGTCGAGCGATGACGAATCGTCGGGTTCTTCGACGAACACCTCTGATGGCCGAGCCTCC
>JBGTEH010000282.1:0-4788 GCA_041747915.1 Ilumatobacteraceae bacterium | reverse complement strand
GTCGTCGCTACCGCATGCGGCGGCAACGAGTGACAGTGCGATCGGGACAGCGGCTAGCTTCAGCCAGCGTTTGTTCATTGGGTCCTCCCCCTCTGGTGGATGTGTGCCGAAATGGTTCAGCGATGTAAACGCTTACAGACTCGACCCTGTTCCGTCAAGGCCAAAGGCCACAGAACTTGCCGATCCCGTCAGTCAAGCGTTACGCCAGGGGTCAGACCCCCGGCGTAACAAGCCGCCGGCGTGGACCGGTCGTGGCGCGCACGATCAATTCGATCGGCGACACGATCGGTTCGAGATCGACGGGCACTGACGCCATGGCGGCCACCAGCGAACGCGCCGCGACCGCACCCTGCGATGCGACATCCTGCCGAATCGTCGTGAGCGCCAGAGCGCGCGACACATCGTGGTCATCCACGCCGAGGACCGACACGTCCAACCCCGGCGTCAGCCCGCGGGCGGAGAGTTCCATCAAGGCACCGAACGCCATCTCGTCGGACATGGCGAAAACGGCCGTCGGTGCATCATCCAGATCGAGGAGTGTCGACATGGCCTCCTGGCCACCGTCGATGCCGAAGTTGCCGCCGACCTCGAGGCGCACATCGTGCACCAGACCGACCTCGGCGAGCCCTGCGAGGAATCCGGCGGCTCGTCGTTTGGGCACCTCGAAGTTGAGCGGGTCTTCGTCGAGCCCACTGATCAGACCGATGCGGCAGTGCCCGAGCTCGGCGAGCGTGACGGCTGCGAGTCGGCCGACCTCGACATCGTCGATGAACACCGAAGGCGAACCCCTCACCTCGGTTCCGACGGTCGACAAAGCGACTCCGCGTTCGCGCAGTGACTCGGCCTGAGCGTCGGTCGCCTGGATGTTCACGAGGATCACCCCGTCGGTTCGTCGCTCGATCCGGTACGGCTCGGCGAGGAGCCGAGCGCATTCGGCGGTTGTTCCCACACCAACGACGAGGAACTCGTAGCCGGACTCGTTGCACACCGCTTCCGCACCAGCGATGATCGTGGAGAAGTACCAGCTGGCGAGGTGCGGAACCACCACGATGACGGTGCGGGTCCTTCCCGCCGCCAGCCTCGCCGCTGCAGGATCTGGTTCGTAGTTCATCTCGGCGGCAACCGCCAGCACACGGGTACGCGTGGATTCCGCCACGTTCGGCAGGCCGCGCAGGGCTCGGCTCACGGTCGCGACCGACACGTCGGCAGCCAGCGCGACGTCTTCGATGCGCGGGCGGCGTGAACGCTGCGCGGTCGTATCGGTCGTCGGCCCCATGCGCGTCGGAGTGTAAGCGTTTACACCAACACGGTGGTGCAACGGGCACGAGGATCGACCGTCGGTCGTCAACCCGCGGAGTGGTGCGGTACGTTCGCGCCTCGTGAACACCCCAGAAGCTGCCGAGACGGACACCCGCGATTCGCCGACGTGGTGGCGCCACGCCGTGGTGTACCAGGTGTATGTCCGCTCGTTCGCCGATGGCAACGGCGACGGAACCGGTGACATCGCAGGATTGAGGAGTCGGCTCGGCTACCTCGAAAAACTCGGCATCGATGCGATCTGGGTCAACCCGTGGTATCGCTCGCCCCTGCTCGACGGTGGATACGACGTCGCTGACTACCGCGAGATCAACGAGCAGTTCGGGACCACGGTGGAGGCCGAGGAGTTCGTCGCCGACGCTCGCCGCCACGGCATCCGTGTCCTCGTCGACCTCGTACCGAATCACAGTTCGTGGGATCACCAGTGGTTCCGTGAAGCGCTCGCGGCCGAACCAGGATCATCCGAGCGCGCTCGCTATCACTTCCTCGACGGTCGTGGTGCCGACGGCGATTTGCCGCCCAACGATTGGCGATCGGTGTTCGGGGGATCGGCCTGGACACGAGTCGCCGACGGTCAGTGGTACCTCCACCTGTTCAACGACAGTCAGCCTGACGTCAACTGGGACCATCCCGACGTTTCCGCCGAGTTCGAGTCGGTCATGCGGTTCTGGCTCGACCGAGGAGCGGCCGGCTTCCGAATCGACGTTGCCCATGCGCTCGTGAAGGCACCTGGCTACCCAGATGCCGGTCTTGCAGTCAACGAGGGAAAGGGAGGCACCGAGCCACTCCCGTACTTCGATCGCGACGAAATCCATCCGATCGTGCGCGGTTGGCGTCGACTGCTCGACGAGTACGGCGATCGTATGATGGTTGCCGAGGCATGGGTCGACTCGTCTCGGCGGCCGCTGTACGTGCGCCCCGACGAGTACCACCAGGCGTTCGACTTCGACCTGTTGTCGGCTCGGTGGGACTCGGCCGAGTTCCGCCGCATCATCGTCGAGAGCGTCCGTTCCGCTCGGGAGGTGGGTTCCGACCCGACGTGGGTGTTGTCGAACCACGACGTCGTACGTCACAGCACGCGCTATGGGCTCCCGGCCGAGGTCGAGCCTGGCCTGTGGTTGCTCGATGGTTCCCCCGAGCTCCTCGACGTCGATCAGGGCGCCAGCCGCGGGCGCGCGGCGGCGATGGTGACGCTGGCGCTTCCCGGCTCGGCCTACGTGTACCAGGGCGATGAACTCGGTCTGCCCGAGGCGTGGGATCTTCCTCTCGACGTGCTGCAGGATCCGATCTGGCGCGACTCCGGCCACCGTGTGAAGGGCCGCGACGGGTGCCGGGTGCCGATCCCGTGGGAACCGACCGGATCGTCATTGGGCTTCGGAGACAACGGCGCCTGGCTCCCGCAACCCGCCGAGTTCGCTGCGCTCTCCGCGGCCTCGCAGGACGGCGTCGCCGACTCGACGCTCACGCTGTATCGCGACGCGATGCGGCTGCGCCGCGAGCGGCTCGTCGGTGTCGCCGGGTTCGAGATCGTCGATCTCGAACCTCACGTACTCGCCTTCCGCCGCGGCGATGGATTCATCTGCGTCGCGAACATGGGCGCCTCACCGGTAGAGATCCCTGCCGGAAACGTGCTGCTGGCATCCGGGCCGCTCGTCGACGGTCTCCTGCCACCCGACACCGCAGTGTGGGTGCAGTGAGAGCGATGATGTGGCGGAGTTGCTGAAATCGAAGGAGCACACTGGCGTCGTGATCGTTGCGGAGGTGTCGTCGTGGAGATCGTGACGAAGCAGGATCATCCTGACTTCCTCGACCTGCCATGGGAGGTCCCGCTCGTCGATTGGGATCACCCGCGCATCGTCAAGATGGCGCACGGCATCAGCCGTCACATCGTGCGCTTCGTGCGCTTCGGTGAACGCGTCTACGCACTCAAAGCGACATCGGTGAGCGCTGCCCAGGCCGAGTACCGGGTGTTGCGTGACATGCGCGACGACCACCTCCCTGTCGTCGAACCCGTCGGGGTGGTGTCCGACGCTCCCGACGTCGGCGATGCGGTTCTGATCACGCGCTACCTCGACTACTCGCTGCCGTACTGGTACCTGCTCGGACGAGGCGATCCGATCCTCGCCGATCGGCTGATGGACGCCGGGGTGGTGCTGCTCGTTCGCCTGCACCTGGAGGGCGTGTTCTGGGGTGACTGCTCGCTGTCGAACATCCTGTGGCGTCGCGACGCGGGGGCGATGATGGCCTACATGGTCGACGCCGAGACCACCGAACGTCGACCGACGATCTCTGAACGGATGCGCAACTACGACATCGACATCGCCGTCGAGAACGTGGTCGGCGGGTTGCTCGAACTGCAGGCGAGTGGTCGTATCGACTACGACGTCGATCACATCGGTATTGCCGAGTCGCTGCGGTCGCGCTACGAGCAGTTGTGGAGTGAACTCACCCGAGTGGAGGAGTTCGACCTCGACGAGCGGTGGCGCATCGAACAGCGTGTGCGGCGGATCAACGACCTCGGCTTCGACGTCGAGGAGTTGTCGATCAATCGCGACGGGCGCACGCTCGCCGTGCAACCGGTGCTCATCGAGGAAGGCCATCACGCTCGCGAACTCCGACGCCGGACCGGCCTCGAGGTGCAGGAGAACCAGGCCCGTCGCCTGCTCGCCGACATCGACCAGCACAAGGCGTGGCTCGAACGGCGCGACGCGGAGTCGATCCCCCGCGCGGTCGCCACGGCTCGATGGCTGGCCGAGGTGTACCAGCCCGTCGTCGATTCGATCCCTCCCGACATGCGTTCTCATCTCGAACCACCCGAGATCTTCCACCAGCTGCTGGAACACCGCTACCTGATGGCCGAGAAGCGCGGCGGCGAGGTGCGTACCCAGGAGGCGCTGGACGACTACCTCGCTGGTGTGCTGTTGACGACTCCGCAGGAGCGCCAGCTACGCATCGATGCGTTGGCTCCGGTCGATACCGTTGGTCTCGATGACTGATCAGTCCACTGCCGCACGTCGGATGATCGGGTTGATCGACCTGACCGATCTCGCCGACGATCATGCGCCGGCCGGCATCGATGAGCTGTGCCGACGAGCGGGTGAACACGGGACGGCCGCCGTGTGCGTGTGGCCCGAGTTCGTCTCGACATGTGTTTCATCCCTGAACGGCTCCGGCGTCCGCGTGGCCACGGTGGTCAACTTCCCGACCGGCGATGTGCCGGTCGACGACGTGAAGCGGGCGGTGAGCGTGGCGCTCGCCGACGACGCCGACGACATCGACCTCGTCCTGCCGTATCGAGCGCTGCTCGCCGGCGACTCGGCCCGGGCGGCGGCGATGGTTGCGTCGATTGCGGAACTCATCGAACCGCCGACGCTGCTCAAGGTGATCCTCGAGACGGGCGCGCTCGGCGGCCGAGTCGACGTGTTGTCGGCCACGGCACTCGCGATCGACAACGGCGCCGATTTCGTCAAG